>JAFMDL010000105.1 GCA_017857255.1 Puniceicoccaceae bacterium
CTAACCGCTGAGCTACAGGCCCGGTTGGAAAGTTTGAAAAGAAAAGTGTTTAGGCGGGCACGTCGAACTTTTTCGCAGTGAAGTCTCCAAATTCATTGAGTCGTTCGTGCAGATAACAAAGCACGCTTTTGACAAATGCTAACTGAGTCGCACAGTGCTTACCTATGACTGATACATCCGATCAAAAATCGATCGACTCCTTTCGCTCTTCTCTGGATGCCAATTATGAGTGGCCGTGCTTGTTTCCATTCAAGTTTATCGTGCCCAAAGCGCAGACTGCGGCGGTACTTGCTCTGTTCGATGTGTCACCAAGCCGCGCTAAAGAATCTTCGAGTGGTCGTTTCACCGCGTATACTATGGAAATAGAAGTCGGCTCTAGCGATGAAGTCCTCGCAATCTACGAGCGCGTGACATCGATCCCAAATGTCATTTCGCTATAAGCGTTCAGTCTGGGAATAGAATCTGCAGCGCAGCCCTCTCATTGCTATGCATCCACTCACTCGCTCCCCTCTCATCAAGGCCTATACCCTTCTAATTTTCAGCATGCTAGCACTCAGCGCATGCGCGGATCCATCCTCCACTCCTCAATCGACTGCCATGCAAAATAATGATCCTTCTAATTTGGAAATTGCCAGCTTTGGCGCGGGTTGCTTCTGGTGCGTCGAAGCGGTGTTTGAAACCTTGGATGGTGTGCACGCGGTGGAATCGGGCTACATGGGTGGCCAGATTGAAGATCCCACGTACAGGGAAATTTGTACGGGTACCACCGGCCACGCGGAAATCACGCAGATTGCCTTCGACCCAAGTGTGATTAACTACGAAACATTGCTCGGTTGGCTGTGGCGCTCGCATGATCCCACCACTTTAAACCGTCAGGGTGCGGATACCGGCACTCAATACCGCTCTGCGATCTTCTACCACAATGAGGCTCAGAGAGAGGCGGCAGAAGCCTCAAAAGCGGCGGCTCAAAAGGACTTTGATCGCCCCATCGTCACCGAGATTACCGAGGCTTCGAAATTCTACGTCGCCGAAGAGCATCACCAGGACTATTATCGGCTCAACAAAAGTGCGCCGTATTGCCAAATGGTGATTACCCCAAAGTTGCGGAAGCTCGACCTTGAATAACGGCCGCACTTCGTTTTGATACTGCACTCATGGCTGCCAAAAAACGTGCAAATAAAAAGTCCTCTGCCCGAGGGCATAAAAAACAGCATAAGCGTGGGATGTCGCGCTTGAGTCAGTTAGTCTTTCTACTGCTGATTGCTATGGGCGCATGCAGTGCGGCCTACCACTTCGGATCGTTTACCGTGCGCACTCAAATGGAGCACATTGCGCTTCAGTCAATCAGTGCGGCAAGGTCTCCCGATTGGCTACCGCGCGCCCTGACCAGACTGCTGAATGCTGCGTACGATCAAATCCCTGGCAGTGAAGGCCTAGTCGTTGAGGGTGGTGAAATTGGCCACGATGACTCTCCCTTTATCGCTGGCCTGCCTGAATCGACGCTCCCGATTCGGATTCTTCGTAATCAAAGCTACTCCAATATCTTTGACCCAAAAAAGCGCCTAACGACCTGTGTCGCATTGCAACTCTCCTCCGATGACTCTGGCTCCGCCAGTACCCCGCGCAACTACTTCGAAGATACCCGCATCAAATCACTGCGCGCCGCAGACATGCAGCTCGGGCAATGGCTCTCTCGGCCAATCGCACCCGCAGAAGCACTCGCCAAAAGCTATGACGAGGTGGGGGCCAATGAAGCGTACCTAACCACTAATCTTGCGCCGATGTCTGAGGCTTTTTACAATGGTATTTGGCAACAACTGATACATGAAATCACAGTCACCTATCCCCGGCGCTTTAATCAGACCTGGATTTATCTGGGACCAGTGATTGAGCAACAGAACTCAGCCAAGCTCAGCTCCGGCATACCGATTCCGAATAGCTTCTATGCCATCGTCTTTGACCTCACCGAGATCGGTGGTCTGCGCGCGATCGCATTCCTCCTGCCACAGGATCAACCGTCAGCTAAGCTAAGTGATTGCATCACCTCGATTGCTCAGATCGAACAACAGACAGGCCTGCGCTTTTTGCCAGATGTCGACTATCATGCTCGCGAGGTGCTAGGCACTTACATTAGCCCACAACTTTGGTAGCTTAGGCGATACGCTGAAAGTGCATTGGGCCTGTTCGAAATCCCGGATCTTTTAACCACAGATGAACACGGATAGACACAGATATTAAAGAAGGCCTCTGAATATGCTTTTCAAAGCCAAAAGAGCGCAGGGCGAGAGTGGCACTGTAAGTCTGATCCGTGGTTAACTGGGGTTAACGAAAAAGCAGAACCTAAGATTGCGCAAAAGCTAAAGTTCATCCGCGACCACTCTCCGGTAAATGTCGACGCGCCTTTCAATCGGCTTTATGCAATAGAACTGCTCGCACTTATAACAGAATCAATCTCTCACAAAGTTCACCGAGGTCACAAACACCAAGACTCGTGATCGAGGAAGTACTGTAAAAAAGCCAACCCCAAATTGCTCAGCTCCTCTCCGGCAGACCTACGTCCTAATTCTTCCTTTAAATCAATACGATTTGGCGAAGATCACGCGCTTGCCGGGCTTACCAGTAAACACGCAAGGCACTGTTTCGTTGACCGTCGCATTGGGAATACATCGCACGGTCACCTTATACTGCTTCGCAATGCTATCTTCAAGTTCCGGATCACAGCAAAAGCCCATCGATGCAAAGCCACCGTGAATCTCAGGGTTATTTTGATTCTTAGGAGTGAAGAATTCGATAAACTCAGCCTCGGTTGTCACTTCGCGAGTATGGTCTTTACGGAACTGCTTCGCTTTCGCCAACAAACCAGCCTGCATCTCATCCAACAGATCTGCAACACCAGCGACAAACTGCTCACGATCAATGCTCTGCTTATCCTTGGGCGCACGGTCGCGTCGGGCGACGAACACACTGTCCTTCTCCATGTCGCGCGGGCCAACTTCGACACGCAGCGGAATTCCCTGCTTCACCCAGCCCCAAGCTTTTTCGCCGCCGCGCATATCGCGATCGTCGAATTCTACACGCACAGGAGCACCCATGTACTGCTGACCTTCGAGCGCTTGCTTAAGGTCTAGGCAATAGTCGAGCACCGCTGCGCGGGTCGCTTCCTTTGGAGTCACCGGAATGATCACCACATGCGATGGCGCGATACGCGGAGGCAGGACCAAGCCGTCATCGTCGGAGTGCGTCATGATTAAGCCGCCCACCAAGCGAGTGGAAACACCCCACGAGGTGGTCCACGCAAACTCTTCCTTACCTTCGGAGCTGAGATATTTGATCCCGCTCGACTTGGCAAAATTTTGACCAAGAAAGTGCGACGTGCCGGCTTGCAAGGCCTTCCGGTCTTGCATCATCGCTTCGATCGCAAAGGTCGCGTCGGCACC
>JAFMDL010000106.1 GCA_017857255.1 Puniceicoccaceae bacterium
CCCGAGGCATTCCATTTTATATTCTCACCAACCAATCCGGCGTCGGCCGCGGCTACTTTCCGATTGAGCAAGTGCATGCCTGCCAGCGCCGCCTGTTCGAATTACTCGAACTACAGCCCGAAGACATCGCCGGTTGGTGCATCGCACCCGAAGCTCCCGGCACCGCAGGCGGCTACCGCAAGCCCGCGACCCGCTTTATCGATGAAGCCCTCAGCCATCTCGTCGCACCCAATGCCGCCACGCACATGATTGGCGACACCCTGGTCGACCTCGAAACTGCGTGGAATGCCAACGCCTCCGCTTGGGCGGTCGGTTGCGGTAAGCCACAACTCGCTGCCGCTCATCACGCGGGCCAAATCCACGGCGCCTACGAATTTCGGGACGATTTCCCCGGCTGCATCGACTCTATTGTAAACTTGTAAGCGAAGCAGCATTCGACAACGCCCAATGCTGATAGACCTCATTCTGCTCGAGCAAGTCCAACAACAGCTTCGTCCTCCAAGCAACTCCTTGTAGGTTCAAATGATATTCAGTATCAAACAGGAGTTCTGGAGAACAAAAGAAATCTTCGGGCTCTCCAAGAATCTCCACAGCATGCGAACGCCAATAGTCTTTCAATTGCTCAATGCGGGCAGCATTCAAATGTGACTCCTGAAACTTCAAGGTCCCAGGCCAGCTCATTAGCACCTGCACATCATTGCTTTGGCACCACTCAATCAAATGTGTCAGCTCAACCATCAGCGGGCTCTTCGTATCCAAATCAGTCCCTAAAGAAACTGCTGGATACGATTCCCCCGTATAGGCAATATTCTTAGACTCATCACCATGCGAATTGAGCGTATCAATGTAGCGCCGCTTCTTCAAATCTTTCTTCTGCTTACGAATATAATCCAAATGCTTTTCCAATCGTCGGATTGGATTCATATACCCTTGGAGTATTTCAAACTGTTCGCGAACAGGGAGCCCTCTTAAATACGTTTTATCAAAACTCACCAAATAGTCCGAACGCACAGCAGACGATAAATTATCGATCGTATACATCGCATATTCGGGCGCAACGATGACCAGATCTCCGGGCTTTAGCGAACGGCGCGCACGCGCATACACATACTCCAACAAACCGGCATGCGTGCCCAGATTCACCACTGGCACCTCCAAAGCCGCCTCCATCGTCTCAGCACTCAGCCCGAAATGCAGACTACTCCCGGAAACAAGTAATACCTTCGGTTCCTCGATAGACTTCGCATAGGCTTCTTTCACCCCATAAAGCGCATTTACCCAAGCAGCATCCCCCTTCGGCCCACAATACAATGTATAGAGCCCAACAATATTAAGCACATAGGCTGCGCAGATGAGCCCCACTCCCCACAGAACCGCCCTCTTATAGTTTCGATACACTCCCATGACTTTAAAAATTAAAATACAAAAATTCACTCACCTGCGACAAATCAGGAGATCCCAACAAAAACAGCACAATACTCAACGGCACGCCCAACTTCACTGGTAGTCGCCATTCCATCACGGTATTTGAATTTTTCCCAAATACCGAAACGAGCACAAACACGAGTATCCATGGAAATAGCTCCTGAAATTCACCGCGATCCATCACGTTATCAATCGGAACATCGGTGAGCCCCATTAAGATTTCTGGAGTCAGGTTCTGAAATGCGAACATCGCATGTAGCACATTCATCGCCTGAGCCCAATCATCGGCCCTGAAGAACACCCAAGTTATATTTACGAACAAGAAGGTCAGCGCCCACGCAAGCAGCTTCGGGAGACGTAACGATTGGCGCGACCACAGTAAAAATACCACACACGCAAAGCCGTGCAACGTGCCCCAAATTAAGAACGTCCAACCAGCACCATGCCAAAGGCCACCAATCAAGAATGTCAGCAACAAGTGGATCGAGACCTTAGCTGTAGTCCCACGATTCCCGCCAAGTGGTATATATACATAATCACGTAACCAACGAGACAGTGTCATATGCCAACGACGCCAAAAGTCCTGAATACTCAAAGCCATATAAGGCGAATTAAAATTACGAGGTAACTTGATGTTAAAAAACAAGGCACTGCCGATCGCCATATCCGTATACCCCGAGAAATCGAAATAGATCTGCATGGTATAGCTTAAACTCGCGCACCACGCTTCCACCAAGCTCAACTGTGCGGAGGCACTAAAACCTGCGCTCGCCCACTCGGCAAAGGTATCTGCAATGAAGACCTTTTTAAACAGGCCGAGTGATAAAATGAACAAGCCGTAATAGCAATTACGCCAATTTAAAAGTTTACCTCGTGCCCCGATAAACTGCCCCATCATCTCCTTATGATGCACAATCGGCCCCGCGATCAGCTGAGGGAAAAATGTCACAAACAGGCTATAATTCAAAAAGTCATATTCCCGAGTCTGCCCAGAATACGAATCCACCAAATATGCAATCTGCTGAAAGGTGAAAAATGAAATCGCTAAAGGCAGCGCCAATTCGAGTAACGGAATCTGCGAACCAAACCAGAGGTTACAATTTTCAATAAAGAAATCTGAATATTTGAAATAACCAAGAGCACCGACATTCAAAGCGATCCCCACAGCCAGCAAGCACTTGCGTGAAACACGAACCTCACGCCGCTCAGGGCACAGCACAGTTCCTAACGAATAATTAAAGAAAACAGACAAGAGGATCAGCGGCAAATATGTCCAATTCCACCACGAATAAAAAGCTAAACTACCAACAACCAGATATCCCTTCGCGGGTAGAATCATCCGCCCACGATTGAGCATAAAGTAGCCCAGCACCATCAACGGCAGAAAAAAAAACAGATAGATATACGAATTAAATAACATCGGAAGGCCTCATCCTAAAATAGGAGTTACACAATAAAAACAAGCCATTTACCACGCCAAGCGTGGCGACTCTCCCACATCAAATCGACGGCACCTACGAATTTCGGGACGATTTCCCCGGCTGCATCCGAGCAATTATAGACTAGTCTTAAGCCCAACAAATCTCGATACTGCGATGATTCTTCAAAAAGAACTATCAGTTAATTAAGATTTTTTAAGCAATGAGCACAGGCACATACACACTCGTCACCGGCGGCGCAGGCTTTATCGGCAGCGCCCTGATTCACGCCCTCAACGAATCTGGCAACACCAACATTGTTGTGGCCGACCTACTCGGGATAGACGAGAAGTTCAAAAACCTCGTGCCGCTACGCTACGCCGACTACATCGAAGCGGACGATCTGCTCGAACTCGCCGAAGAAGAGCCCGAGTATTTCGATCAATTCGACACCATTTTCCACCTTGGCGCCTGCTCCGCCACCACTGAGCGCGACGCCAGCTACCTAATTCATAATAACTACGAATACACCAAAACGCTCGCCAGTATCGCCATCGAGAA
>JAFMDL010000007.1 GCA_017857255.1 Puniceicoccaceae bacterium
ATCGGCGAGTGCTTGACCAATATCGCCTCTGCCTACGTCGGCAAGATCGGCAACATCAAGCTCTCTGCTAACTGGATGGTCGCCGCAGGCGAAGCAGGCGAAGACGCCAATCTTTACGATACTGTCAAGACCGTCGGGATGGAGCTCTGCCCAGCCTTGGGCATTTGTATCCCCGTTGGTAAGGACTCCATGTCGATGCGCACCAGCTGGCAAGACTCCCAAGGCAAGGACCATAAACAAGTTTCTCCACTCAGCCTCATGGTCACCGGTTTCAGCAGCGTTAAAGACGTGCGCAAGACCGCCACACCCGACCTCAAGTCAACCGACAGCGCCCTACTGTTATTAGATCTAGGCGCAGGCAAAAACCGCCTCGGCGGCAGCACCCTCGCCCAAGTTTACAATCAGATCGGCAACGCCACTCCCGATCTCGACGATCCAGAAAAATTCAAGGGCTTCTTCAACGCAGTTCAAGAACTCCTAGCGAACGAACTTATCCTCTCCTACCACGACAAGGGTGACGGCGGATTGTTGGCAACTGTAGCCGAAATGGCTATTGCCGGTCGCAAGGGGATCAACGTCGTCTTAGACAAAGCTTTGGGGGGGACGAGCTCCGCGTCGTCCGCAGAGCAACAGGCCCTTCCCGCACTCTTTTCCGAAGAACTAGGCGCCGTCATCGAAATCGACAAGACCAAGCTCGCCGAAGTCATGACCGTCCTTTCCAAGAACGGCGTAAGCGACATCACTCACTTGATCGGTAACACATCACTTGAGCCAATCATCAACATTCAACTAAACAACCAACAACTCTATTCAGAGAGTGTAACGAATCTGAATAGAGCCTGGTCCGAGCTCACCTATCACATACAAGCCAAGCGCGATAACCCAGCCTGCGCGAAGGAGGAATATGATAGTCTCCTAGACGAAAACAACGGCATCCAAATCAAGCCCACTTTCGACGTCGACGCAGTCGACCAACAAAACGTGGCGTCGTCGCTTGCGACGGCCTCGTCAGAGTCAGCCCCACGTCCGAAAGTCGCTATTTTTAGAGAACAAGGCATTAACGGGCAAAATGAGATGGCTTTCGCCTTCGACCGCGCTGGCTTCGAAGTAATCGACGTGCACATGACCGATCTCCTCGGTGGTACCGTTGATCTAGCCGACTTTGTAGGACTCGTCGCTTGTGGCGGCTTCTCTTACGGCGACGTTCTAGGAGCTGGTTCTGGCTGGGCCAAGAGCGTGCTCTACAACGCCACGCTCAAAGATATGTTCCAAGGCTTCTTCGAGCGCGAGAACACATTTACCTTAGGCATTTGCAACGGCTGCCAAATGATCTCCCAACTCAAGGACATCATCCCCGGCGCAGCGCACTGGCCACAGTTCGTCCGCAACAAATCCGAGCAATTCGAAGCCCGCTATGCCAACGTCGAAATAATGGAAAGCCCAAGTATCTTCTTCAAGGGCATGGCAGGCAGCCTGCTGCCGATCCCCGTCGCCCATGGCGAAGGCCGCGCCGACTTCTCCGCCACCGGCGACTTCGAAAAATGCCTGACCGAGAATCAAATCTCAGCGCGCTACATCGACCACAACGGCGAACCAACGGAAAGCTATCCAGCCAATCCGAACGGCTCTCCCGCAGGCGCCACAGGTTTCACCACAACTGACGGCCGCGCCACCATCATGATGCCACATCCAGAACGCTTGTTCCGCGCTGTGCAAATGTCTTATCGTCCCAACGATCAATTCACTGGCGAAGCAGGACCGTGGTTGAAGATGTTCCAGAATGCGCGTAACTACGTGGGCTAAAATTTAGGTTCATCCTTATTACTAAAGAATAGGTGCATTGAATCACCCACTTGTAGAGCTTGGCACTAAGCTTCTTTGACCGACGGATACGTAATCTTTTACAACAGCTTACGCGAGAGAAGTAGATTGGGGACAAGCCAAGTGTAGCGCGCGGGGGCATCGTGCAGCATCAACCCTCACGCCCGACACCTGACGCGGCACAAAAGCTTATATCTAACAGTAATAAGCCTTGCTTCATTTACGGGTTTCGAATAACACTCCGTCACACAAGTTTATCTTGGTTGAGACTTCTCGCTAACTATCGGCCGCTTCTGGCCGATTCGATTCTGTCGCCTCCTCTGAGCTTAGCTCAAATCCGAGGAGTATCTATGTCTGAAAAACCGCCGTTTCCTGCGTTGGCAAAGCAATCTATTGCTGTGTCCGCACCTATTACTGTCGCTGAGCGATCATTAACTGCAATCGTTTATTGCGAAGCAAATTTTGGAGGGATCGACGGCAAGACCGCAAACGGGCTTGTTCGTCATTCGGAGAAATACGAGATTCTTTCGGTTATCGATAGCGAGAAGTCAGGTCAAGATACTGGCTCAATTCTCGATGGCGAGCCAAACGGAATTCCCATTTGCAGCGACCTAACCGAAGCGTTGGCACACGCTGACAAGGTTCCGGATTATTTTATCTTTGGGATTGCTCCTGCGACTGGCATGCTCTCGCCTGAAGAGCGCGCGCTGATACTGAAAGCCATTGAGATGGGGATGAATATCGTCAATGGCCTGCATGAGTTTCTGAATGACGATCCAGATTTTGCCGCTGCGATTGCTAAATCTAATGTAGTGATTCGTGACGTCCGCAAGCCGCGTGCTAAAAAAGATTTACGCGTTTTCAGTGGTCGTATCGCCGAGGTCACTTGCCCGTGTATTGCTGTCCTCGGCACCGACTGCGCGATTGGAAAACGAACTACCGCCACCGTTTTGACTCGAGCGCTCAATGAGATGGGCATCAAAGCAGTGATGATCGGTACTGGTCAGACTGGCTTAATTCAAGGTGCCCGCTACGGGATGGCGCTTGATGCGGTGCCCTCGCAGTTTTGCGCAGGTGAATTAGAGGCAACAATCCTGGAAGCCTTCGAGGCCGAGGCTCCCGATGTGATTTTTATCGAAGGTCAGGGCTCGCTGAGTCATCCTGCATACTCGACTTCTAGCTTTATCCTTCGCGGCAGTTGCCCGGATGGCGTCGTCTTACAGCACGCTCCGGCACGTAAACACCGATGCGACTTCGAGCAGATGCCAATGCCGACTCCAGCCTCTGAGATAAATTTGATCCAGACCTTTGCTAAAACCACAGTGATCGGGCTTACGCTCAATCATGAGAATATGACGGATACCGAAGTTTCCTCGGCGATTATGTCCTATGAACAAGAGCTAGGAATTCCCGTGACCGACGCATTGGCTCGACCTACGAAGCGTCTAGTAGATATGGTACTTGCCGCGTTTCCACAGATTGGCGGTAAATTATCAATCGGAGCCGCCTAGCCACTCCAAGGCTAGAGGTCGATCTAGGAAAGATAGAGTACAATGCACAGGTGCTCGTCGCTAGGCTGAACCGACGAGGCATTTCAGTCACCGGTGTGACTAAGGCGACTCTAGGATTGCCAGACATTGCGAACGCTTGGCTGCGCGCTGGGGTTAGCGGTCTGGGGGATTCGCGTATTGAAAATATTGATACGTTGCGGCGAGCAAAAATTGAAGCATCCATCGTTTTGATTCGTTCGCCGATGCTCAGTCAAGTAGATGAGGTGGTAGCGCTCACTGATGTGAGCTTAAATTCAGAACTCGAAGTCATTCGAAAGCTTTCATTTGCTGCGCAACAAGCGAATCGCTCTCATGGCGTCGTGCTAATGATTGAGCTCGGAGACCTTCGCGAGGGCATTATGCCCGATCTTCTTGAGTCGACTGTCGCTGCAGTACTTCGTCTCTCTCATATCAGTTTGGAAGGAATCGGTACAAATCTTGCCTGTAGAAGCGGTGTTTCGCCTAGCAGCACAAACATGGCTGAATTATCGTCACTAGCTGATTCGCTTGAAACCGCTTTTGGGATAAGTATTAAGACTGTCTCTGGAGGGAACTCGGCAAATCTCAATTGGGCGCTAAGCGGCGGAGATACTGGACGTATCAATAATCTTCGACTCGGTGAAGCGCTCCTTCTGGGCTGTGAGCCTTTGCATCGTCAAACAGTCGAAGGTCTGTATACGGATGCCATTACGCTGGTCGCTGAAGTCATTGAATCAAAGCAGAAGCCCTCTCAGCCATGGGGCGACATTGCGCAATCAGCCTTTGGTGAAGTACCCCAAGGCGACGATATTGGAAATAGAGTCCAATCCATTCTAGCGATTGGTCACCAAGACATTGATCCAGGCGGCCTCAGGCCTCCACAAGGTATTGATATACTCGGAGCGAGCAGCGATCACCTTGTGGTTGATTCGAGCAACTCTCCCAATCAGTTCGATGTGGGGGATGAAGTTTCTTTTCAACTTAACTACAGTGCACTGCTTCGGGCGATGACGTCGCCATATGTTGCTAAAGTCATAACGAATCGTGAAAGCCCAAGCAGCTAACTGGCTTAAGGAGATTCGGAAAGGGAGTCGCCATATGCTATGCGGCTGTTTCACCGCACAAAAGCAAAATCCTATCAGTTCAGCCAGAACTGAGGCCGAACCGATAAAACTCCAACTCTTCGCGAAGGCGGCTACTTTGGTCTGCCGAGAATACTATGGAATCTTACAACCCCAAAGTGCACACAGGAAGAATACGACTCCATCTTAGATACGGACAACGGCAACTTTAAGTAATGCCTCACCGGCAACCAAATTAGCGCTCGACCTACATCGACTTCACCGGCGAAGCAGCACCGTGGTTGAAGATGTTCCAGAATGCGCGCAGCTACGTTTCGTAGCGAGCGACGAATCCAACGACCTGAGTCTTCCCACACAGAATCATTTATCACGCTGGCCATTAATGGAACGTGCTTTCTGCCCGTAATAAATACAGGTTATTACTATTGACTAGATCGTTTGCTTTAGACTCGCTCTTCGCGTGAATTCACCGATAAAAGCGCACCCAGGGTTTAAGCGCCTATTTTCAGATTTAAAAAAATATCAGAGCGAGTTAAGCACACAATGGGATGCGCCTGTCTATCGCTGTGTTGAAATCAAATGGGCACAATCGGATTACTTAATCTCAGGCGAAGGTACACGGCATTGGGGCAGTCGCTGGATGCAACCCAACTACTGCAGAGTGGTCCACGCAGCATCTACTGAGGCAATTGCCTTAAAAGAGTCTCGGAGCGCCTACGATTACTACGGCATCCAAAAACCAAAAAACAATCCTCGAGTCAGTGTCGAACTGATTGCGAAGCTCCATCGCCTCGTAGACCTAACTCAGCTTAAAACAATTGTGGATTCACCTACTATTTCAGAAATGCTCGATGAAGACTGGGGAAAACTAAATGACAATTGTATCGAATCAAATGCTCAAGCACTGGGACGGGCCATTTTTGAACTCAATTATGAAGGCCTGATTGCACCGTCTTCTAAAGATCGCAGAGGACGTAATCTTATTTGGTTTCCAGAGCAGTTAGGCTCAAACAGTCAGATCGAAATTGTTGGGCAAGAAAAACTCAAACAATTTCTTGCATAAGTGCATGCACTTATGCATCATAGGTACATGATTCAAATCAAGAAACAGCCAAGCACCATCAGTATTCCAGCATTTTGCAAACGCTACCACCTGGTTCGTAATGACTTATCCCGTTTGACTCAATACTCACCACGCGCCGTCGCAAAATGGGTCGCTGGCGATACACCCAGTGCAGCCGCACAAAAGCAACTTAAAGAACTCGTCCGCTTGTTTGATGCTCTTTGCAACGTAATGGAAACCAATTACATCGGCAAATGGCTCAAAACTGCTAATCCAGCCTTCGACAATTCCACACCGCTGCAAGTCATTGAACGTGGTGAAGCGGACCGCATCTGGCACATGATTTACCAGCTAGAAACTGGTGAACCGATGTGATCCATGCTAACGTAAACATCCGCAGCAGCGCGAACTGATTACTGCTCGAGGCTTCGCTCGATACGGTCACCTAGCGAAACTTGCCCCGACGCTACGATCGTGCAAAAAATACCCCGCAAACGAAGCGGTGCATTCTCGGGTGCTCGCACCCATTTTAAAGCGTCGGCCCCGAAGCGCTGGGCAAATTTACCACAGGCGTCATTCACGACATCGCTCACTTCCAATACTGCACTGCCGACTTTTAAACGTGTACCCACGGGGAGTTGCGCTTCAGTGAGATTGAAATCAACATATAAATTGTCACCACAGCCATGGACTGCATTCGGCGCAGGTCCAGTAAAACACCGCATCACTTTGGTATTCGTCAGGCTTACTTGAATACGCGGATCCGGCGCACCGTCTGCAAGCGTCTTCCAAGCAGTCGTCGACCAACGGTCGCCGACAATACCAGCCCCACGATCCAACGTCAGCTGTGTCACGGGAACATGCACACCTTCAGAGGGGCGATTGATCAACAAATCAACCTGTCCGAACGTTACAGGAGCACATTTAGCGAACTCAACTGCGTCTGCATATGCCTGCTTTTTTGTCATCAACCCTCAGCGTGTATTAATGGTCATATCGAATGCGGTCGTTCAAACCCAGAGTTTAGTGCCACTGGACTCACCACGCAATTTATAACCTTGGCGCCCGACAAAAAAAATACCATCCCAAAAAGCTAAGCAGCTATCAGCTTACCCTTTGCGGAAAAAACGTGTATCCCGATCTCGGTGGTAAAAACCCTCTGAACACCAAAAACGTTAACGATCGACTCACAGGTCGACACTGCCACACAGGACAATTTAATTGTTAAGTAAAAAATAAATTTGATTAATAATTGATCTAGATCTGAAAACAGTCTTTGCATCTTAGCATGGACCACAAACTATCTACATCACTCACATGCCTGGGACTCACACTTGGCGGTACAGTAATCGCACAGGAAGTGCCTACATCCACACAGGAGGATCACGTCGAGCAAGCCTTGAGTTTGCCGACATTAATCGTCAGCGGCCAGGAAACCGCTAATGTACGACCAGTAACGACGTATGAGTCCCCTGTTTCCAACCTTGAGTTCAATCCGCGCATCGACTTTCAGTCACGCAACATGGCCGAAGCGCAGGGCGACGTAACGATCCGCGGCGGTATTTTTGAAAACACCGGCTTCCGCGTGGGTAGTGCGACACTGATCGATCCACAAACGGGTCACTACTCCGCCGAATTACCGATTGCTCCGGAAATGCTAACCGCACCCGAAGTACTCGTCGCAGGCGACAATGCACTGTATGGATTCAACAGCACAGTCGGCACCATCAGCTACGGCTGGAGCCAAATCCAAGATGGCGGCAGCGCGACCCTCGGTGGCGGCGACCATGACCTCAACTTCCAACGCCTGCACCACGCAGTGACTGGCACCTTTGCCAATGCCGAAGACTGGAGCTGGGGCGCTGAAGTCGAAACCTCCCGCTCCGAAAGCGATGGCACCATCCAATACGGTGACCACAACTTCGACCGCACCACCGGACGCGTGCAGCTCGTCGGACCGAACTCGCAAACCGATTTCTTCGCTGGCTATCAGTCGAAGTTCTTTGCTTGGCCCAACATGTATACAACCGATGGAGTACACGAAACCGAAAATCTCAAAACCAGCCTCTTTATTATTAATCACAAAAAATCCTACGATGATCGAAGCTTTATCGAGGGCACCGCTTACTATCGCGAACACAAAGACAACTATATTTATTCGCGAGAGAATCCTCAGTGGTATGACGCAAGGCACACAACCTATGTCACCTCACTAGGCTTCTCTGGCTTACATGCTTGGAATGATCAATACGGACTGAATTACTCAGCCCAAATCGCGGCAGACGAGATCAATTCCAACAAATTAGAAGATAACTCACGCACAGCGGCAAAACTAATACTCTTACCTGAATACCAAACGGAAATGCATGATGGAGAAAGCGTGACTGTGCGAATTGGCGGAAGCTTCGACGACACAAACCGCGACGATTCGAAATTCTCTGGTATTTGCGATCTAACATGGGAACACCGCGAAAACGACAACCACTTTGAGTCACTCTACATCTCGTATGTAGAAACTAGCCAGATTGCCGGGTATACAGCCATTGCAGCATCCTCGGGCGGGCCCTTTGCCAGCAACTCAGACCTCGACCGCGAAACCACCCAAAACTTAGAACTCGGCGGCTCTTTGAATCGTGACACTTGGACTTTCGAAGGCGCCCTCTTCTACCGCTGGGATGACGACCTTGTCGACTGGACTTATTCGGAAAACGATACATCCGCAAGATCTGCCAAAGGCGTCGACATCGAAACCTTTGGCATCGAGCTGATCGCATCCAAACGCTGGGATGCGATCGAAGCCATCGCCAGTTACACCTTCCTCGATAAGGATGAGGATTACGGTGACGACAGCATCGACGCGAGCTTCTACGCGCTCAACTATGCCAAGCACCGCATCACCCTCGGCGCAATTTGGTCACCCTGTGAGAGCGTGGAAGTACGGATCGATAACGAATGGCGTAGTCAAGAGGACAACGACCTTCGGGGCAGCGACAACGAGGCACTCTTCACGCACATTGGCGTGAGCGTTTACCCACCACAGATCGACGGCCTTGAGCTCTTTCTAGCGGTGGACAATGCATGGGATGACGACTACGAAGAAGTCCCTGGCACACCTGGCCGCAGCGACCAAGTGTCTTGCGGCGCCACGTACCGCTGGTAAACTCTTTTTGCAAAATCGAATCAGAGCCTTGCCGCACCGCAGCAAGGCTCTTTTTTTTCAACATTCTGACAACGCTTTTTCACTTTTCCGCTTATCCTACCCCATGCCCTACCTCGTCATCGTCTCTATCATTTGGGCCTTTTCGTTTGGCCTGATCGGCAGCGCCTTGGCTGGAGTTGATTCTTACTTCGTCGCCACACTGCGACTCAGTTGTGCCACCTTAATTTTCTTGCCGTTTTTGCGGACAAAAGGAATTGGGAAAAGCGACTGCCTGCGCCTTGTCGCCTACGGTGCGATTCAATTTGGGCTGATGTATGTTTGCTACATCAAGGCCTTCAGTTACATTCCTTCTCATCTCGTCGCGCTCTTCGCTGTGCTTACCCCCGTCTATGTTGTGCTTATCTATGACGCGCGGCAACGCCGATTCACCCCCCGCTACTTTCTCGCCGCGCTGCTCTCCATACTCGGCGCTGCAGTGATCAAAGCCAAAGGCGCGCCCTCCGGCGACATCTGGATCGGTTTCGCCCTCATGCAACTCGCCGGCCTTGCCTTTGCTTATGGGCAAGTCGCCTACCGCGACTGGAAACGCCTACACACCCAAATCAATGACCGTGACGGCTTCGCCCTCCTTTACATCGGCGGCACTCTGTGCGCGGGCGTCTTTAGCCTGTCCCTAACCGACTGGAGCGCACTCGAAATAAGCGCCTCTCAATGGCAAGCGCTGCTCTATCTGGGGTGCATCGCCTCCGGACTCGGCTTCTTTCTCTGGAACAAAGGTGCGGCGCGAAGCAACCCCGGCACACTCGCCGCGTTCAACAACGCCGTCGTGCCACTGGCCGTCATTTGCTCTCTCTTCATTTTCGGCGAGATCACCAACAGCGACACTGAAAGCTTGATTCGCCTGGTCATCGGCACAGCACTCATCGGTGCAGCGCTGGTGCTCGGACAAAAGAATACTGCGTAGCTACAAGCTTTGCCGAATGCCCAGTTATATGCTGGCTTAATGACACTAGATATTCGCCAAGGCGTCGCGCTACGAAAAACCTGTTTCTCCCTCACTGCCACTCGCTTGACTCCGCCAGTGAAACCACCGACCTTCCGCGATACGCATGACTACTTTTCAATCACTGGGACTTTCTGGCAATCGGATCGAGACACTGGCTCGACAAAATATTACCACGCCAACTGAAATTCAGACACAGAGCTATACGACACTCTTCAACGGTCAGGACGCGTGGCTCAGCGCCCCGACCGGCAGCGGTAAAACACTGGCCTATTTATTACCGCTCCTCGAGCGCATCGACTCTAGCAGCAAAGACCTGCAATTCGCCATCCTCTCGCCGACACAAGAGCTCGCCGTGCAAATTCACGAGTGCATACGCCTACTGGAAAAAGACTACGAACCCGCCATTCGTAGCCAACTTCTGATCGGCAACGCATCCGTCGTGCGCCAAAAAGAAAAACTAAAAAAGAAGCCCCACGTGATCGTCGGCACGGTGGGCCGTATGCTTGAGCTCAATATACAACGTAAACTCAAGCTCCACTGCTGCCGCATGATCGTAATCGACGAGGCCGACAATATGCTCGCCGATGATCGTATCGACGATATCGAAGCTTTCCTCAAAACCACACCGCGAGATCAGCGCCAAGTCGTCTTTACCTCTGCCACCGAAAAAGGAGGCGCATTCAACACCGCACAATCCATCGGCAAAAACGTGCAATGGCACCAAGCAGTGCAATCACCCATGGTACCCAGCATTGAGCATAGCTACATTGAAGCCCCCTATCACAACAAAGCGCGCGCACTCCACCAGTTAATAAAAAACACTCGCCCCGAGCGCGCGATTGCCTTTGTGCATCGTAACGAAAGTGCCGAAGCACTCGGCGCAGATCTCGAACGCCGCCACCTGCGGGTCCATGTGTTGCATGCCGGCTTGAGTAAATTCGAGCGCCAAACTGCACTGGAGCAATTTCGTAGCGGCGAGACTAAACTGCTTATCGCATCCGATGTCGCGGCGAGAGGGCTCGATATTAAAGGAATCAGTCACATCATTAACGTCGACCTCCCCTCCGACTCCAGCGACTACCTACACCGCGCAGGACGCACTGGGCGCATGGGCGAACAGGGCCACGCCATTTCTCTACCAAGCGAGGATGAAATAAAACTCATCCGTCGTTACGAACGAGATCTCAAGATCACTGTACGTGAGATCAATTTTTAAAGTGAGTTCTAGATCTGCGGTCTCCCCGCGGTGCAAATATTGCCTCGCCACCCATTTATTTTTTTACTGACCCTCGCACACTACACAAGCTGCCTAAATTTCTACGAATCATCGCAAGACCATTAATGATGGTAGCACTCAGATCAACCAGTCAGCTACTTGCGAAGTAAGCTTGGCCCGAAAAGGCTTGAAGCCAGCGGGCTGCGAGGCAAATTACTCCGCTTTTCCAAAAGTACGCAGATTTTATATGAAAACACTCAAATTCGCAGTTCTCCCCGGTGATGGCATCGGCCCTGAAGTCATGGATGTCGCCCTTGATGTCCTAAGAGCCACTGGTGAAAAAATTGGCTTCGCGCTCGACTACGCACATGCCGACATCGGCGGGATCGCGATCGACAACCATGGCGTGGCGTTTCCAGACAGCACCAAGCAAGTCTGCGAACAGTCAGAAGCGATTCTGTTCGGTTCGGTCGGCGGCCCTAAGTGGGAATCGCTGCCTCCCAAAGACCAGCCCGAACGCGCGGCACTATTACCGATTCGCAAGGCTTTTTCTCTCTACGCCAATGTCCGCCCAGGATTACTCTACTCGCAACTAACAGAAGCATCGCCCCTAAAGGACAATCGTATCCCCAACGGGATCGACATCGTCTGCATTCGCGAGCTCACCGGCGGCATCTATTTCGGTCAACCCAAAGCCACCACCACACTCGACAACGGTGAGCAACAAGCGATCGACACGATGGTTTACAAGACCAGCGAAATCGAACGCATCGCCCAAGTCGCAATCGATACCGCTAAAGCACGCGGCCATCGCGTCTGCTCGGTCGACAAGGCCAACGTGCTCGAGACTTCTGTCTTGTGGCGTGCTGTTGTCACCGAATACTTCGCCAAGAACGCACCGGAGATCGAGCTTAGCCACATGTATGTCGACAACGCCGCGATGCAGCTTGCCCGCGATCCAAATCAGTTCGATGTGCTCTTTACCGAAAATATGTTTGGCGACATTCTCTCCGACGAAATGGGAGTCATCTGCGGCTCGCTCGGGATGCTCGCGTCCGCCAGCTTGGGCGCAGAAAAGAACAGCCTCGGCTTTCCTTTCGGCCTGTATGAACCATCTGGTGGGACTGCTCCAGACATTGCCGGTCAGGGCATTGCCAACCCCTGCGCACAGATCCTCTCAGCAGCGATGATGCTGCGCTACAGCTTCGGCGAACTCGAAGCCGCAGCGGCGATCGAAGCCGCGGTCGAAAAAGCCGTCACCAGCGGCACACGCACGGGTGACATCGCCTTCGGCCTCGACTCAGTCGGCACTAAAGAAATGGCTGCTGCGGTGCTCGCGAATCTGTAATTCATACTGGGATTTTTTAAACCACGGATAAACACAGATGAACACGGATGATGGCAGCAAGTTAATGAATGCTGATCTCACGCGCGAGATTATAGGCTGCGCATTTGAAGTAATTAATGAACTCGGGCATGGCTTGCATGAAAAGCCATACGAGAATTCACTTGTTGTAGAGTTTACGTTAAAAAAAATAGCGTATGCTCAACAACAAGAGTTTCCGGTCCTCTACAAAAAAGTCGAAGTCGGTAAATTCATTCCCGACCTAATCGTTTATAATGCTATCGTAGTGGATACGAAAGTCATCGAGCGCATAACCGATCAGGAGCGGGGCCAAATGCTCAATTATCTCAAGATAACAGGTCTCACAGTAGGCCTCATCATCAACTTCAAACGTCCAAAATTAGAATGGGAACGCATTGTTCTCTAATCTAATCCGTGTTTATCTGTGTCCATCCGTGGTTAAATCCCATCATCCTAATTGGTAGGTCCAACCCTTAGCGTTCATCTGCGGTTCAAAAATCAATCTGCCTCACAGCTCTTCCTTTCATCATGACTTCCTCTGAAATCCGCCAGTCCTTTCTCGACTTCTTTGCCTCGAAGCAGCACACCGCGGTGCCTTCTGCTTCGCTGATGCCACAGTCGCCCGGCTTGCTGTTTACCAATGCGGGAATGAATCAATTCGTGCCCTACTTCCTCGGCACCGAAAAAGCGCCGTATTCGCCCGCACGCGCCGCAGATACACAAAAATGCATCCGCGCTGGTGGTAAGCATAATGACTTGGAAGATGTTGGTTACGACACCTACCATCATACCTTTTTCGAGATGTTGGGCAACTGGTCCTTCGGTGATTACTTTAAAAAAGAAGCCATCGCTTGGGGATGGGAACTCATCGTCGATGTCTGGGGAGTCCCTGCCGAGCGCCTTTATGCGACCGTCTATGCTCCCTCCGAAGGTGATCCCTCTTCCTTCGATCAAGAGGCCTACGATTTTTGGGCCGCTCATTTCGAAAGCAAAGGTCTCGACCCGAAAAAGCACATCATCAATGGCAATGTTAAGGACAACTTCTGGATGATGGGCGAAACCGGACCGTGCGGACCGTGCTCGGAGCTACACGTTGACCTCACTCCGAATGGCGACAGCGAAGGCAAACTGGTCAACATGGATTCTGATCTCTGCATCGAGATATGGAATCTAGTCTTCATTCAATACAACGCAGAAGCTGATGGCAGTTTCCGTGACCTACCAGCGAAGCACGTCGACACGGGCATGGGCTTTGAACGCGCCTGCTCACTGATTCAAAACACCAAGGGGTTTACCGATTTCTCGCAGAAACCTACCAATTACGCGACCGACGTCTTTCAGCCGATCTTTCGCACACTCGAAAAACTCAGTGGCAAGATGTATCAAGACATCTATCCAGAGTCGGTAGACAGCGACAAGTCGCTCCTTTCCAACGAAATGAAAGAGGCGATTGCCTTTCGTGTCATCGCCGACCATATCCGTACGCTCTCATTCTCCTTAGCCGACGGAATTCTTCTCGGTAACACGGGGCGCAACTATGTGCTCCGCCGCATCCTTCGCCGCGCGGTGCGCTATGGGCGCACCCTTGGTTTCTCCAGTCAGCAGACTTTTCTGCCCGAACTCGTCGATACACTAGTCGAACAATTCGGCGCCGTCTTCCCGGAACTGAAAAAGCGGTCGGCAGCGATCAAAGAGAATTTACAGCGCGAAGAAGCGAGCTTCAACGAAACCCTCGATCGCGGTCTGGCTATGTTTGAACAAGAAATCGCCGACGGGAAGCAACAACTCTGCGGTGAATTTGCGTTTAAACTATACGATACTTTCGGCTTCCCGATCGACCTCACTCAATTGCTGTGCGCGGAACGCGGGCTCAAGGTGGATATGGCAACCTTCGAACAGCATATGGAAGCTCAGCGCGAGCGGGCGCGCAGTGCTCGCACGCAACAACTTGTGCGCGCCGCAGATATCGCCACCGAAGCAAGCACTGCATTCACTGGTTTCGACGAAGATGAAGCCAACGCAACCGTGCTTGAAATACACACGCAGGACGATGCACAATTAATCATTACTGACCGCACTCCACTCTACACCGAAATGGGCGGCCAACTTGGCGATCAAGGGACACTCACGGTCAACGGCACTCAATATCCGATCAACGCGGTACAACAACTCAGCGCCGCTCGCGCTCATAGCCTTCCACTGGATGCTCAAATCGCAATCGGCGACGAAGTGACGCTGCGTTTGGATCCGACACGGCGGCGCCCGATCGAAGCACACCATACGGCGACACACCTACTGCACTGGGCGCTGCACGAAATCGTTTCAACGGATGCCGCACAACAAGGCTCGATGGTCAGTCGCACACGCCTGCGCTTCGACTTTAACTCAGGCGCCCTGACACCCGAGCAGATCGATGCCATCGAAAACAAAGTCAACGCCTGCATTGAAGCGGGCGAGCCTGTCAGCTGGCATGAGGTGCCCCACGAAGACATTAAAGACCGCAAAGACATCCAACAATTCTTTGGCGACAAATACGGTAAAATAGTACGTGTGGTGCAAATCGGCGGTGTGCCCGGGACACTCGACGGCTACTCCATGGAGCTCTGCGGAGGTACCCATGTGCGCAATACCAAGGACATCGGCATTTTTAAAATTAAGTCCGAGGGGGCAATTGCATCTGGGGTCCGCCGCATCGAAGCCCTATGTGGCACTGCAGCTTATGACTGGGTACGCAGTTCCGTCGAAAACGCCACGGCCGAAGAAAAAGAGCTCCGCGTTCGATTGAATGCCAAAAATGAACAACTCGCGGCTTTAGATGCTGCGCCCATTCAATTCGCGGAAATGCCGCACATCATCGTCGGTATGCTCGCCGAAGGTAACTTCGAGCAGAAAAACAAAGTGTTCAAAGAAATACTCGCCCACCTGCAAGGGCTTAAAAGTGCTGTCGTCGATGCTGATAAAGTATTGAAGAAAGCTCAAGCTGCGGGAGCAGCAAAGGTCGCCAACGCTTTGCTCACCGAACAGGACCTGAGCACCCACGTCGTACTCTCCGCAGAAGGCCCCGCCGCACTGCTGCAGGAACTGCTGAACGGGCTCAAGGGCAGACAATTCGCAAATGCCGCCTTCTGTGTCGTTGATGACGGCGAGAAGCTGTATCTCGGCGCATTGTGCGGCAACGTTGCAAAATCGGCAGGACTGATGGCTGGAAGATTAATTCAAACACTCGCACCCATTGCCGGAGGTAAGGGTGGCGGCAAGCCAGACATGGCTCGCGGTGCCGCCTCCGAACGCTCCAAGGTTAGCGAACTCATTGCTGCAGCCAAAGACGCACTGCAGGCTTAAGTAACTCATTGAGGCACAAAAAAGGCTCACCGTAAGGGTGAGCTTTTTTTATAAATCACTGTAACGGGCACTTACATCTAACCAGCTAACATCTTGTAATAGAGCAGCCCCGTGAGTGCCAACGCATGGCCAATTTTACAATCACGCGCCCAATCAAAGACTTCTGATTCTGGTACGACACGAATCTCCATCTCCTCATGCTCATCCCAATCAGTACCATCGGCATGTAGCTCAACGTTATCCGCAAACACGATGTAACACTGATTATTCAAGATCGCAGGATTTGGACTGCAATGACCAATCAAACGGCCACTCTCTGCAATATAACCAGTCTCTTCCTTTAACTCCCGCAAGCCGGCAGTTACTGGATCTTCTCCCGCATCAATAATACCGCCTGGAAATTCCCATGACAATGCATCCGTACCCCAGCGAAATTGGCGCACCATGATTAGCTCACGAGCACGTGTGCGAGCAATCACGACCACCCAATCACGGGAATCAATGTAGTAGAACTCACCCTCATTACCCAACTCAGGGTGTCGGTAGCGCCGCGCACGTAAGTCCCAAACACGACAAGCATGGAGCAGCCTATCATCCAACAGGTGCCACCGTGCGGGCGCCTTAGGTTCCTCTTGGTCCGCCATTATTTGGCTGGAATATTAATTGTCTGGCCAATCGATAAGCGCCGCGGATTTGTATCTGGATTCGCATCCAGAATTGCTTGTAAGCTAACACCTGTCTGCTCCGCAATCTTGCCAAAATTATCACCCGCAACAATGACATAGGTTGTCGCAACTCCGGCCGCAGCGGATACTACATCGGCATTGACCAGCGCCCCCGCACTCGAAGTCTCTGCCGCGGCCCTCACTTGCGCGGGACGGAACCCCGCCTCGGCAAATTCATTTAGCTTCTGCGCGGTCTTCACTATTTGTTCACGATTCGTATTGAGTTCAGTAGCGAGCTGCTTAACCGCCTGCTCACTCTGAGAGCTATAAACACGCAAGCGGCTGATCGTCTTACTTTGCTCGTCTAACTTTGCCGATAGCTCCGTAATATGAGTCTCAAAACCATTAATCACTTTTTCAATCTGCGCTGCGCTTGATTGACTTGCAGAGACAGTTTCATCGATTGGATTAAGGCGTTGGTTCGCATTCAGCCCAAAATATAGGCCTGCGCCACCAAGCACGATTCCGAACACAGCAAGTGCCAAAGGAACCATGTTGCCCGCGGGTTGAATATCGTCATCTTCCATATAGTGTCAAAACCTAAGAGATTCAACGAACTGTGCAAGCAATGGATACGAGAGGTTGCCAGTTATAAAAAATATGCCCAACTTGACTGTGATGCCTGATCCAAACAAGCCCTCCAAGCGACTATTACGCCTGCTATTGCTGCTAGGTGTCTCTATTGCCATCGGAGCAGCCTTACTCTACGCTGCCTGGAGTGCACATCCAGATATTGATTATTGGCTAGAGCTCGTACACCAAATCCAGGCCTTCCTAGTAGCGCATCCGCTGCTACTTATTTTAGCACTCGCAACACTGCCTGGCATCGGCGTACCACTCACCCCCGTACTACTGCTGTTTGGGATCGTCATGGGCTCCCGCTTTGGTATGCCCGCCACCTGTTTCATCGGTATGCTTACGATGGCTGTCTGCACCACATGGACCTACCTACTTGCGGCCGGACCGCTGCGTGGATTTTTAACAAAGTACATACTGAAACAATGGCAATTGCCTGAGCTGTCTGATCAAAGTGCGCTACGCTTGGGTCTGATTATTCGCATTACCCCAGGCCTCCCCTACGCCCTTCAAAATATCGCCCTAGGTGTAATGGGCATGCGTCTTAAACCCTACTTAATGGTCTCGCTACCGATTCAGAGCCTCTACACCGTCGCTCTCATCATTACTGGCGGAGCACTTTTTGAAGGCCAGACCGGCATCGCATTATTTGGAGTACTTCTGTTCATTATCATTATTTTAGTGGCTCGCATGTTACGGAATCGCTCTAAACAAACACCCACTCATGTTAGATAATCTTATCGCACCTGCTGCCGATCAGGTTTTAAAAGTAACTGAACTAACTCGCCAGATTAAGGCGCAGTTAGAAGAGCGCTTTACGCAACTATGGGTCCAAGGTGAGATCTCCAACCTCAGGCGGCAGAGCTCAGGCCATATTTATTTTTCACTTAAAGATGCCGGTAGTCAGCTCCCTTGTGTCTTATTTGCTCGCGATGCTGCTCACCAAAGTTTCCAACTCGAAGACGGCATGGAGGTCCTACTCTTAGGAAGTCTCTCCGTATACGCTCCTCACGGACGCTACCAATTAATCGCAAAGATGACCGTACAGAGTGGCCAAGGTCGTCTCCAGGTAGAGTTTGAACGTCTCAAAAAAAAGCTCTCTGCTGAAGGACTTTTTGACCCGTCGAGCAAGCGCCCACTACCAACATTACCGATGCGGATCGCCGTCGTAACTTCACCCACTGGAGCCGCGGTGCGTGACTTTCTGCGTATCCTCAAGCGTCGCAATTACAAGGGCGAGATCATCGTCTTCCCAGCACGGGTACAGGGCAAAGGCGCTGAGAAAGAAATTGCCGCAATGCTGGAATATGCAGGCGCCAGCAAAGACTTTGATCTTGCGGTAATCACCCGTGGCGGAGGCAGCATTGAAGATCTATGGGCCTTTAATGAAGAATTGCTCGCAAGAGCCGTCGCCACTTGTCCACTGCCAGTGATCTCTGCTGTCGGACATGAGATCGACACAGTCCTTACAGACTATGCAGCGGATCAACGTGCCGAAACTCCCTCCGCCGCAGCTGAGCTGATCTCATCTTTGGCGATTGAGGCTGAACAACGTTTAGAACAGGCTCAAATTAACCTACTCTATAGCATTGAGACGCACATCCATAACCGCCGCCAAAGTCTAGATCGACTGCAAACAAAAATGCAGCTCATCGCACCCGCGCGACAAGTAGAGATATTGGGGATGAAACTGGACGACCTTGAAAATCATCTCAGTCAAAGTCTGCAGACGCGATTAAATCAGGAGCGTACAAAACTGGCGCAACAATCTCAAAAGCTAGCTGAACATCATCCACGTATCCAAATCAGCTTAGCACATCAGGCACTCGGAAATCTTGACCAACGTCTAGGTCGAGCCGCTAAAGTCGAAGCACACACGAAGCAAGAACATCTACTTCATTTACAAAAACGCCTAGATAACAGTAGCTTGAATGCCACATTGCGCCGAGGCTATGCCGTTCTAAAAAATACTGATGGCGCGATCATCAGTAGCGCGAAAAACGCGCAAAATTCCGCACAGCTCACTGCACTACTCAATGACGGTGAAGTCGCGCTAAAGGTGCTGAAATAATGCAGGCCTCCAGCAAGTCACATACAAACATCACCACTGCTAAAAACACGGCTTTTTATCAAATTTAGTAAATAATTAATAAAAGCCGCTAACCACTCAGGCAAACGGGTAAAATTAAGTTTACCAATCACAAGAAAACAGATTGAAAACATTTGTGAGTGAGCCATCTGAACAACCCAATACATTCAAATTAAAACTCTCAAATCCTGAAGCTGGAGTGCAACCCGCACCTTCGATTCCACCAACACCTGGTCCAATTGTACCACGTGAACCGCTCAAAATTGTTGCCCGCGAGTCCACGAGCGCCAATTGTAATTCCACACCACCTACCCGGCCTGTAGCGGTTGAACCAAATCAGAATCAAGCGAATCCACAAACAATCGCACAAATCTCTTCGCCATCCCCAAAAAGCCATCTGCTGGGTAGCATACTCTTTATGATAGGAATATGCGGCATTCTGACCGCAGCAATTACTGGCATTTGGTATCTGCTAAAAAATAATACGACCGAACTCTCGGCAGAAAATACCCCTGTAATGAACGCAGCGACCGTCAACCCGATCGCAAATGCTCAAGTAGCCGTTAAACAAACACCCCAGCAAGCAATCGAAGAAATAATGGAGGCGCTGGATCCTACTGCCAGCACAATGGCTGACACCCCCGCGCCTGAAAATGAAGGCCCCGCAGTCTCAGAAACAACATTAACAGCAGAGGCCTCCGGATCGTCACTCCGAGAGCAAGTTTCTCAATATCTGCAAACGATTCAGATCGAAGGCATACGCTCTGGGCCGCAAGCACGAGTAATGCTTCATGGTAAAAACTTCAAGATAAACGAAGTCATTCAACCTGATACTGGCTTAATATTTATCGGAGTAAGTGATCAGGAATTGCGATTTAAAGACCGTAACGGAGTGATTTATGTTAAAATCTTCTGATTGCACTCTACTAAAAATTCATTTGTTATCGTAGGGAATATGAAATTGAAAGCAACAGTTCTCTCTCTCCTCGCGCTCATCGTAGCCTTTTTTTCCGGCTGCACGACACCAGTCGCTATCGACCCAATGACAGGGCAACAGCAGACAGCTCAATATCAAGGTGGCTACTTTTATGCACCACTCGCAGCTGATACTGATGCGATCTTCCAGGCGACTATTCGCGAGATGGATAAAATGGGCGGGCTCTTGCGCACGGGCGAAATCCACAAAAATAACTACATCAAAATCTACGCACGCGTGGTTGGAGATAAAGAGGTCGTCGTACGCATCAAACAAGTAGCCGCTGGAGAATCTGAAATTCGTATTCGTGTAGGCGCACTTGGTGATCTCCCGTATTCTCAAGTGATCTTCGCTAAAATTCGCGACGCACTGTAATACCCCACACAAAAGCTTTCCAAACCGCCTTTCCACTTGGATCGGCGGTTTTTTTATGTTTTTCTCGGCTGCAACTTAATCACCCTTACCTGATAGATATAGTATGAACTCAGCATTTACCATCATCGGTGTCGGCAGCCCAATAGTCGACGCAATCGCCCAAGTTCCAGACGACTTCATCGAGCAAATTGATGGCGAAAAAGGAGGCATGGTACTGGTCGATGCGACGACCATCGATCGCCTGATTCATTCATTGCCTAAGCCACCGGTCAAAGCCCCTGGAGGTTCTGCCGGTAACACGCTCTTTACCCTCGCTCGCCTAGGCAACCACACTCGCTTCCTAGGCAAGACTGGCAACTGCTCTGAAGGCGAATTTTATCGGCAACAATTCACCCACCTCGGCGGAGACAGCTCACGCTTCAAGATTGCCGAGCAAGCCAACGGTCAATGCCTCTCACTCGTCACACCTGATGGTGAGCGCACCATGCGCACAAACCTCGGCGCAGCGATGACCCTCGCGCCCGAGGAGATCTCTGCGGCCGACTTTGAAGGCTGTCAGCACGCGCACATCGAAGGCTATCTACTCTTCAACGAAGCGCTCATGATGCGGGTGCTTGACTCTGCCAAACAGGCTGGTTGCACCATAAGTCTCGACCTGGCTTCTTTTGAAGTGGTCCATGCCACCAGCAAAATTCTCCCAAAAATACTCGATGAGTATGTCGACATCGTCTTTGCCAACGAAGAAGAAGCCGAAGCCTTTACCGGCATCAAAGAAGATTACTCGGCAATGACCAAAGCACTTGCTGAATATTGCGCGATCGTTGCAGTCAAGGTCGGTGCACACGGCTCCTACATTGGGCATGCAGACACTGTCACTCAAATCGAGCCCATGCATGCAGCTAAAGTAATCGACACCACAGGTGCAGGTGACCTGTGGGCAGCTGGATTCCTTCACGGCTGGTCACACCAACTCAGCCTCGCTCAAGCCGCAAAAATAGGTTCAATTCTCGGTGCGGCTGTCGTCCAAGAACAAGGCAGCGCATTACCTCAACACATTTGGGACGACGTCGTTAGCGCAATTCAGTCGTAATTTCTCCGTCTCTTTCGACACACCTACATCCTAATTTTCCACATGGACACTAATCAAATCACCATACTCATCGAAGACATCGCCAAGCGTGCTCGTGCCGCTTCGCTCGATCTGGCTACATTGTCGACAGACTCCAAAAATGCCTTCCTCGAACAACTGGCGGACGCACTCATTGCCCAAACCCAAATCATCATCGAAGCCAATGCACTCGACCTTGACGCAGCCGAAAAAAGCGGCCTCTCTGGCCCCATGCTGGAACGACTCAGCCTCACTGCAGAACGCATCGAAGCGATGGCCCAAGGCGTGCGCCAAGTCGCCGCACTGCCTGATCCTGTCGGGGCGGAAATAGAGCGCCTCGCTCCGCCAAAAGGCTTCGACCTACGCAAGATCCGAGTGCCTATGGGTGTCATTGGCATCATCTATGAATCGCGACCAAATGTGACGATCGATTGCGCGATTCTGTGCCTCAAATCCGGCAACGCCTCGATTCTGCGCGGCGGTAAAGAAGCCTTTCACAGCAATATGAAGCTGGCTGAAATCATTCGCGGTGCACTCCAGGCATCTGGCATCAACGAAGATGCCGTGCAAGTCATCCCGACCACCGACCGAGCTGCTCTCAACGTTCTACTGAAGCAAGACGATACCATTCACTGCATCATTCCACGCGGCGGCGAGAGTTTGATTCGCTTCACTGTTGAAAATAGCCGCATTCCTGTAATCAAACATTACACAGGTGTCTGCTCAATTTATATTGATGCCGCGGCTGAGCCTGAAAAAGCGGAATCGATCCTGATCAACGCCAAATGCCAGCGTCCCAGCGTCTGCAATGCTGCAGAAAATTTGATCGTACACCAAGGCGCAACTGCACAACTCCCGCAGCTTGCTAAAGCATTACACGATCGCGGCGTTGAGCTGCGCGTTGAGCCAAAAGCCAAAGCGATTCTCACTGGTACAGGTCTGCCTATTGTCGATGCCACTCCAGAAGACTTTGCGACGGAATACACGGACCTGATAATTTCGATCGCAGTCGTCGCTGATACCAAAGCAGCGATCGAGCTGATCAATGCCAACGGCTCTGGCCACAGCGACGCGATTGTGACCGAAGATGCTGAAGCAGCCCGCTTATTCCTCGCGGGAGTCGATGCCTCCACAGTGTACCACAATGCCTCGACCCGTTTCACAGATGGTTTTGAATTTGGCCTCGGCGCAGAAATCGGTATCTCCACCGACCGCTTACATGCCCGCGGTCCCATGGGACTAAACGAGCTCTGCACCTATAAATACGTGATCCACGGCCAGGGTGAGGTGCGTTAACTAAGAAGCAGTCGATCGCCTTAACTAGTTGGAGGAAAGTCTACAGCTGTGGATCGAGATATGGACTGCTCGGCTTGGCCTCAGCAACAGCCATCGCCTTTTCAGTCTTTAAGCGTAGCTGCCCACAAGCAGCATTGATATCGTGCCCCTTTTCACGACGAATCGTCACAGAGACACCACCTTTGCGCAGCACATCGACAAAAGCATCCTGGCGGCGGACGCTTGGACGCTTCCACTCTAGGCCTTCCACTTTGTTATAAGGAATACAATTTACATGCGCATGCAGCTCGCGGGCGATTTTGGTCAACTCTTTAGCTTGATCGAGGCTGTCATTAATGTCCTCGATCATAATAAATTCGAGTGTGAGCATGCGCCCATGCTTATCTTTAAACGCCTTCGCAGCAGGAATGAGTTCTTCCAGCGGATACTTCTTATTCACCGGCATGATTTGACTGCGCACCTCATTGGTCGCGCCATGCAGCGAGATTGCCAATCGCACAGCAACGCCCTCCTGCGCCAATTGCATAATTTTGGGAGCCAGCCCAGAAGTAGATACGGTAATGCGTCGTGCACCAAAATTGAGACCCCACTCGGCATTGAGAATCTTAATCGTCTGTACCAGCGTATCATAATTCGCCAAGGGCTCACCCATGCCCATAAACACAATGTTATCAAAGGATGCGATTTCCTCTTTGGCCCGCTTCGTATGAGCATCTTCCATCTTACAAATATGCATCAACTGAGAAACGACCTCGGCTGCCATTAAGTTACGCTTAAACCCAGCGAGCCCTGAAGCGCAAAATTTACAGCCATACGCACAGCCCACCTGAATCGACACGCACACCGTCTTACGTGAGTTTTCCTGACCCACACCTGTCTGGGGAGCACGAATCAGCACCGTTTCAATTAACGATTTATCTTCCAACTCTAGTAAAAATTTCTGCGTCACATCATCTGAACGCTTATCTAGCAACGAATTTGTCGGATACAAAATATACTGCCCATCTAGCCATGTGCGAAAGGCCTTTGGCAGATTCGACATCGCATCCCATTTATCGACACGCTTCTTGTAGAGCCATTCCATGACCTGCTTACCTCGAAAACTAGGAAAACCCGCTTCTACAACGCGCTCTGTCAGACTTTCAAGTGTTTCGCCAAATAGGCTTGGTTTTTCAGGTGTAAATTTCACGAAAAGCGACCTTGCACGGATTTTCAAGAATCTCCATCGAAATCGATTCGCTCATTCTTGGTGATTGCTAAAACTAAAAATCCTGCCATATTAAGTGAACATATGAGCACTTTACAAATATCCAGTCATAGGATTAAAGATATGGTGGTAAGCGATCGTCCGCAAGAGCGGCTCGAGCGCCATGGGGCCGAGGCACTGAGTGATCGTGAAATTCTAGCAATGATTTTGCGTAGTGGTCCGAAGGGGGTCGACGTGCTTACCATGTCTGGGCAATTAATCGACCAAGCCGGCTCACTCTCACGACTACTGCGCTGGTCCGCTGAAGATTTTCAAACCATTCATGGCATCGGTAAGGTGAAGTCGCTTCAACTGCTCGCAGTGATGAGTTTTGCCAAGCGAATCTTACAAGAAGATCACACCCAAGAGACCCTATTTGACTCCCCTGAGGTAGTCGCCCGCCACTTTCGTACACTTATTGCTGGACTCGAAGTCGAAAAATTTTGGGTACTCTGCCTCGATCGTAAAAACCGTCTACTACGGCGTATTGAAGCCACCTCAGGTACGGCGACGTGTGCGTTGGTACACCCTCGAGAAGTGTTCCGCGAAGCCATTCGGCTCAGCGCAGCCGCGATCATTGCGGTTCATAATCATCCCAGCGGAGACCCAGCCCCTAGTCGTGCTGATATCGTGGTTACACGTCAACTCAACGATGCGGCCAAAGTGATCGGCATCGATCTGCTTGATCATATTATAGTAGGTCAGCGCAACAAAGATCCGAAAGATGTCGGCCTCTTTAGCTTCAATGATGCCGGCTTAATCTAACTGTGTGCCGCAGGCTTCTGCACGACCCAAAAACGGCAGTCGTCAGAAAATGCTGCCACCTCGGTGGATTCGTGAGCGAGCTGCGAGCGCATAACCGTTGCCTCGATCCGAAAGCCCGTACGCTCTAACACTGCTTCCATCTCTGGCATAGAAGGCACATGCATGTAATGGGCACCATCTGCCGTCATTTCAGTACGGTCTCCGAAATCATCTAGCTCGGCTGATTGCTCTGATTGCTGCCAGCGTCGCTCTTCTTGCGTCCAAAAGCTGCTGTGTGGTGAACGATCCCGATCGTGGGTCGTAAAAACAAACCAGCCCTCTGGACGGATCACCCGAAAGATCTCACTCAAGGCCCGTTCACGACGCGATGCCTGGGGGATCTGCATTAATCCGTTAAAACCAAAAATCGCCCCATCAAACACATTGTCTTCAAACTCCAGATCCGCGGCATCGCACACGCGTAATGGAATATTATATTCCAACAATGTCGACAGATGCCGAGCGCGCTGAATCATGGGTTTTGAATAATCTGTCGCCATGATATGCTGATACCCCAACTCATGCAGGCCAAATGCAATACGCCCCGCACCACAACCAAGTTCGAGGATCGAATTCTGCGGCTGAAACACTCGGGAAAAAATCTTCTCTTCAGATTCCCACAAGCCCACTTGTGTGCTGGCCAGTGCATAATGATCCACCACAGAATCAGCATCGAAATATTTAAGCACCGTCTCGCTATCCATAGATCTAACAAACGATAAAGGGGCGGCAATTAGCAACTTTTATCTTAACCTGTCTGAATCAAGGCGAACGCAACCCTTCGATACCTCCGAATTCTCCAAAAACTTATTCTAATGTTGAGAAGGCTGCGCGTGGCTCTCAACTCACTGCGGCCTCACTTACCGTTTCACGCCACTCGCCAGTACGGTCTGAAAATTGGGGGCTTCCTCTTCACGAGCGACCACGTTGATTTCTACTTGGCTAAAGCCTGCTTCTTTTAAGAATTGATATAACGTGTTCTCTGAAAAACCCAACCAAACATCAGCATACAGCTCATGCGCTTGTTCAAATTGGTGCTCCAATAGATCGATAATAATCAATTGACCGCCGGACTTAAGGATGCGGGAGGCCTCACTGATCGCTTGTTGAGGGTGTTGCGCGTGGTGCAGGGCTTGACTGAGTAGCACAAGGTCAAATACCCCATCTTTTGATGGTACATTTTCGATGTCGCCCAATTTATAACTCAAATTGGTAAAGCCATTTTTCTTTGCTAATTCACTACCAAACTCAACCATCTTTGGTGAATTATCCACACATACAACTTCGTCAGCTCGCCGTGCCAACAATTGAGAAAGTAAGCCCTCACCCGCGCCCAAATCTGCAATCTTAATCTTTGGTGTGAGGTGTAATAAGAAATGCCCAATCGCCTCCCAGCTCCGCCCTGGGCAATAGTTTTTTCCTAGGCGCCCTGCCACTGAGTTGAAATATTGCTCGGACTGCTGCTTACGCTTTTCCAAAATACGTTTCAAATTAGCAGTATCCTCTTGAATCTGACTGGTGCCCTCAACCGCGGTACAAGCGGCCTGCATCAGCACCTGTCCGTGCGTATCGAAGCGGCCGTTTAACGCATAAAAAGTCTTCTTACCTTCACGACGGTCATGCACCAGCTCACCTTGCCGCAATAGCCCTAGGTGCGAGGATATACGTGATTGCCCCATATTCAGCACCTCTTGCAATTCTGCGACAGAAAGCTCTTCCTTCGTCAGTAATGAGAGAATGCGCACACGCGTCGAGTCCGCTAAAAGTTTTAAAATTTCCCAAGAATCAGCCATATCTAAGCCGCTAATAATTATAGACTTCAACAAGATTGCGAGGGGATATTTCAATCGAAATGCGAAACTCCCTTAGGCAGGTTGCTTTAGAACACTAACAAAATAACAATACAATAATCGCAGATAGTCGCGTTTAAGTGAAATATTAATTAAATAAATGCCAAATTAGACCGGCAATAACGCTTAAAAAACATATGTAGGTGACGTAATTATTAAGGACATAGGGCAACGAAATGCGCGCGTACACAATCTGAAAAGAAGTGATCAGTCCCGTCAAATCGTGGCGACAACATACTTAATATGGACAGGCTTGCTCAAATTGAACCGAACAGGAACAAGCCCAACACCGACTCCAAGTACCCAGGTAATAATCGATCATATACCACGAAAAATTCTGCGGTCCTCGGATCTACGCAAGCAGTTCTTCAGCGTGGGCACGAGCAGAGTCAGAATGGCGATCTCCAAGCATACGGGCGAGCTCGCTTAGCCTGGATACACGACTCTCATGTATCGGACCGATGGATACAGTGGTCGAGTCTATATCCTGAGATTTAGTCACCACAAAATGATTCTGAGCAAGCGATGCAACTTGCGGCAAATGAGTTACACAAAGCACTTGATGTCGCCCAGCTAGGCGCGCCAACTCTGCGCCTACAGCCCGGCCAACTTCTCCTCCAACATTCGCATCAACCTCGTCGAAGACCAACAACGGAGTGTCATCTGCCTCCGCCAAAACAGTCTTTAGCGCCAGCATCACGCGCGCGGTCTCACCGCTAGAAGCGATCTTATTAAGTGGCAGTAGATCTTGCCCAGCATTGGGAGCAAATAAGAATCGACAGCGACTGTCACCAAACTCTTGGAGCTCAGACTCCGTCAATAGCCCAATCTCCAAGCGTGCACGCTTAAAGCCCAATGCTTGTAGTAATGCGGCGGCTTTCTCCGCAAGTGTATTGGCCGCTTTTTCACGTGCCTTGCGAAGTTTTGCAGCACCTTTCCTCAACTCTTCTTCAAGCTCCGCAGCGGCGGCTCGTTTCGCTTTGAGTAGACCTTCAATATCTCCCTGTAACGCGAGTTTCTGCGCTAGCTCATCACGCTTCACAATGACCGCTTCAACACTGCCGCCATATTTACGCCGCACTTCTTGCCACAAATTCATACGCTCTGTCGCCTCTTCGACAGCTTCAGGGTCAAAGTCGAAATCACTCGCAAGACGACCTGTCTCTTCACCAAGATCCTGCATCTCGATCAGCAAGCTTCGCGCGCGCTCAAGCAATGGCATAGAATCCCCATCCACTGAAACTAAAGATTCATAGTGCCCAACGATTGTGCTTAATTGCTCACAGAGACCTTGATCACCTGATAACCCCTCAGAACAACCAGCAGCGAGCGTGACAAGCTCCTGCCCTCCTGCCATTCGGGTAAAATCGCGTTCCAAAGCTTCTATTGATGTTTCAGAAACATTTATACTATCGATCTTGTTAATCTGTTTACGCACAAACTCGATCTCATCTTGATCCAACTGTTCGCCAGTTTCGAATGATTCGATCTCTGTTAGTTCCGCCCGCCATTTAGTATAGCCTGATTGATACGTTGCGAGTAAATCGCCATTGCCAGCATACAGATCAAGCATCTCAAGCTGTCGACGCTCTTGAAACAGCTTTTGCGGTTCACCCGGCCCATGGAAATCAATCCACGCTTCCCCAAGACCCTGCAGTTGGGCAAGCGTCGCCATACTGCCATTGATTCGGATACGCGGCATCTTTTTACGATGTATACTGCGCTGCAGTAGTAGGACGCCCGCCTCACAGCGCGGCAACCCTGCAGCCTCCAGTAATACATCGATCTCCGCAGAGGCCTCGAAATACAACGCCGCCTCGACCTCCAGTTGATCCGTACCCTGACGAATCAAAGTCTTCTCAGTTCGCGCTCCTGAGAGCAATCCCAAGGCACCAAGCAACACACTCTTGCCGGCGCCAGTCTCACCAGTGACGGCGGTAAACCCGGTATCCAACTCGAGCGTCACTTCATCGAGCAAAGCGAGGTTCTTAATTTTGAGATATTGTAACATGGCAAATAATTAAGCAGGAACCGCAAACAATTTGGCCAACAACTGAGCTAGCAAAGTTAGCGGAAAAAGGCTTACCAACACCGTGACGACCAAGCAAAGAAATGTTTTAAAAACACTCAGCCGCAAAGCAGCCGACAACGACAACAGAATGATCACGTAGCCATAGACAAAGATCGCAAAGAAAAATGGCGCATACCTGACGATTTGCTCTGCATCTACCTGCACCGCTAACATAAAGGATAATACCACCGATAGTAGCGTCCAGGGCAACAGACCAAACCCGAGTGCAGTGCGTGTCTCTTTCTGAGTCGTATCTGCGCCAAACCAGCGCCCAAAATTACGCGCCAACCAGCCGAACAAATACAAACCAATCACCCCAGCTAAACCACCAAGAACGAATGGCAAAGGACCTGGCTCCTCTTGTGCACGCACCGATTGACCACTTTGAACAGCACCAAAAAAAGCGGCAATCATCACCGCAGCCATCGTGTGCTGCCCACGATCGAGTAGCTCGCGCATTGCAGTGGACGGCTTGTACCAAAGCGTCAAAAGCGGGTTCTGTGTATTTTTAGTGCTCATATGTCCAAGTACTTTCACTAACCACAAAGAATATTAAAGCGATATGCAAGTCTACGTCGATACAGAGAACGTATATTTTTAAACGTCTTTTGCTTTGCCTCTTTCCAGACATCCGCGAACCTCTGCCGACTTTACATGCTCACCTTCTCAAAACTCAGTAAAGGCTTCGGCCAAAAAACCCTATTTACCGACATCTCAATGCGAATTTTGCGCGGCGAGCGAATCGGTTTAGTAGGACCCAATGGTGCCGGTAAAACGACACTCTTTTCTATTATACTCGGTAACACTGAGTCCGATAGTGGAAAAGTGGAGCTCGATCGTGGCACAGTCATTGGCTTCCTGCCTCAAGAGAGTGCTCCAGCGGGTGATGAAACTGTGGCCGAACTAGCCACAGCAATTTCCCCTGAATTTGTCACTCTCTACAACACGCTACGCGAATTCTCTGACCCCGATACACCAGAGCACATTGATGCAATGCAGCAATTTATCGAACTCGATGGCTACACGCTCGAAGCCAAGGCCAAACGTATTCTCGCCGGCCTAGCCTTTCGCCCTGAGGATTTTGATAAGCCTGCACATACATTAAGTGGCGGCTGGATTATGCGGGCGCACCTGGCACGCCTACTAGTCATGGAGCCAGACCTGCTGATGCTTGACGAGCCCACCAATCACCTTGATCTGGAAACACTCGGCTGGTTCCAAAGCCAACTGAAGAACTACTCAGGTGCAATTCTGACCATATCTCATGACCGCGAATTTCTAAATGGTATTTGTGATGGTATTGTCGAAATCGCGCACGGACAACTACATCGCTACCACGGCAATTACGAGACCTACATCGTGCAAAAAGCCGAACGCGAAGCGCAACACCTCGCCGCATACAATAATCAACAGCGCGAGATTGCGCATCTAGAAGACTTTGTGCGGCGCTTTCGCGCCAAAGCTTCCAAGGCCTCGCAAGCTCAAGCTCGCATGAAGCAACTCGAGAAGATGGAGCGAATCGCCCCGCCTGAAAGTGCAAGCGACACCATCTCTTTCAGCTTCCCTCAGCCCCAACGCAGCGGTCAACGCGTCGCTACCTTTGAAAATATTCAACAAGCCTACGGCGAGCACATCGTCTACACGGATCTCAGTCTGCTGATTGAGAAGCAACAACGCATTGTACTGGTGGGCCCCAATGGTGCCGGTAAATCAACACTGCTAAAAATCTTGGCAGGCAACATCCCGATTCAAGGCGGCACTCGCGAGCTCGGCCACAACGTGAGCGTCGGCTACTTCTCACAACAACGCGTCGATGTGCTGGATGTCGAGCGCACCGTGATCGACGAAGCCATGGAACGCGTCGAAAGCGGGCTCAATGAACAAAGCGTGCGCGGCATTCTAGGCGCCTTTTTATTTCGCGGTGACGACGTCTTTAAGAAGGTCAAAGTACTAAGTGGTGGAGAAAAGAGCCGCCTAGCATTAGTTAAACTCCTACTCGCACCTCCCAACTTGCTATTATTGGACGAGCCAACCACACACCTCGATATGCCCAGCATCGATGCACTCATCAGCGCACTCAAACGCTACACAGGGACAGTCGTTTTTGTCAGCCACGATGTACACTTTATTAGGGCCATCGCAGAGCACACCATTCAGATCCAGGCTGGAACCACCACTAACTATGCGGGTGACTACGACTACTATTTACGTAAATCAAACGCCAGTTCAGAGCAAAGCGGGCTAGTCGCAGGGATTAAAAATGCCCGCCCAGATTTTGAAAAAAAAACCGTCAATAAACCTCAAGCGATCAGCGCTAAAGAGCGCCGACGCATCGACGCAGAAAAGCGTAAAGTCGAAGCAAAGGGCCGCAGAAGCTTAGAGAAACGCGTCGCGCTACTCGAGTCAGACATACTTGAGCTAGAACAAAAACAAACTGAAATCATAGCACTACTGGCAGATCCCGAATCTTATGCCGACAAAGAAAAAGCAAAGGAGCTCCAAATCCAATCCGCACGAACTTCAAAACGTCTACAGGAAAAAAATTATGAGTGGGAGAGGCTCGTAAGTGAATTGACCAACAATAACAGATAATTAAAACTAAATAGTTATTATTATTTTTACATAAAAAACACATAATTTTGGCTTTTCGCTTTACATAACGCTCTTAAAGCAAGACTTTCGACTTTCTTAAGGTTTCCCCTAACCCAGTCTATTTCGACATATTTTGCTACTTTCGTCCGTCAAAAAATTTCTATCGATCGCAATACTCGCTTCATTCAGCTTGGTTTCTAATATTCAAGCACAAGATGCGAGTCAGCTCGGTTTCTCAGATCTACAAGCTCAAGCCAACGCACTCGTTGAGCAAGGGCAACTGCTCGAGGCAATGCCCTTGCTTGAAGAATTAATCCAGCGTGTCGAAGCAATCAATGACTCCGAGATAAAGCTCGATTTTCCAATTTTCTTGCTTGGCACTGCTCATATTCAACGATTCGTGGATACCAATCAAGCCTCCGAGTTGAACCAAGCCTTACAGTGGTACGAGAAACTCGAGAAAGAATACCCAAACAGCCCAAAAATCAAAGATGCGGTCATCAAAAAAATAGATGTGTTACGCATCTTGAAAAGAGAAGATAATGCAATCGCATTAATGAAACGGGTACTCAATGGCGGCTACTCCTTTCGCATTAATGTAAAGCAAAAAAGTAAACTGCTTAAAGATCTCACGCAAATCTACTACAACAAAGGTGCATGGAAAGACGGCTTGCCGATTTTTCAGCAACTGATGGATACTTCACGAAGTTTCGAGGATAAGGCTTGGGCTGCAGCAGCCAGCTTCGAAGCGTATGTCGCCGAAAAACGCCTCGACGAAGCAATGAGGCTCCTGCCCATCTTGGCTACCGAATCCGAAGTACGCTATTTACCTCGACTCAATGTAGCGCTACTGAAGACGAGCGATATTATGGTTGGGCAAGCGCGACTGAGCGATGCCGCGATCCTGCTCAACTTGATCAAAACAACGGACATCATGATCGAGCACAACGAAATGAATGTTGCTCAGAAACAAGCAAAGATTCAATTCAACGCTGATATGGGTCGCAACCAAGAGGCGACTGAAAAGCTCAAACAAGAAGTTAAAAACCTAGAAGCCATCCTCATACAGCTGCGCAAGCTTCCAACCCTGCGCAACGAACTACTGGTACGTCGCGCTCGTAATTATACCAAAACGGCTCGTCGCTACGAAGCATTCTGGATGTTCCATGACCTGATGGTCGAAAATCCCAATGATCCGCAAACAGAATTCTTCACCTACGCCACTTTTTCCAACGCTCTACAGCTCAATAAAAAGAATACTGCGATTGAAGTCGGTAAAGCCTATCGCAAGCAATTTCCTCGAGGCGACTTCTACTCAGATATCAGTATTGCGCTCGTTAGCACCTTGAAAGATAGCGGCGATAAGAGCGAATATGTACAAATAGCTAAAGACTTCCTCGACACTCACCCGTTGGACGCAGTCTCCAGTAACATGCTGTCGCTCTGGGTCAGCCACTACATGGGCAGTAATCAATTTGAAACAATTATTACACAAACGACTGAGTGGCTCAAACTACATAATAGGCCAATCTTCGAAGACGGGCTTTATTACTGGCGTGGCCTTTCTGGACTGCAAATAGGCGATTATAGCACTGCTATAGCCAACTTTACGAATCTCCTAAACAGATACCCAACCAGTATTTACGCAGAAGATTGCCTACTGCGTAAAGGTGCTTCCCAATTCTATGCACAAGACTTTGAGGCTGCACGAAAAACACTCTACAGTTACACAGAAAAGTACTCTCGAGGCACTGCGCTCGACCAAGCATACTATTTCCTAGGCGAAATCGAGAACCTCTCGGGTGACTCCGAACTAGCCCTAAAGCACTTCAAATACGCCGACGAGATTACCACTCTTCAAGACATTCACGATGGCTGCGCATTTAGTATCGGCACAATCTATGAGAACTTGCAGCGCTACGAAGAAATGGCTACTAATTTTAAGTCATACACGAATCGCTTCGCTGAAAAAGGCCGCATGACCGATGCGATCTTCCAACTCGGCCGAGCATACGAGTTTCTCCGACGCCCCAACGATATGCTTGCGCTCTATCGTAAATATATTGAGAAATTCGTCGATGATTCAAGCAACTCCGGTGTCGATGTATTGATTGAAGGGTACACTGAAAAATATAATCTCAACAAGGCCACACTGAAAAAGACTGTTGAATTCCTTGATCGACTGGAAAACGACATCGATTTCCGCACTCTAATCGTCACCGACCGCGGATACTTATTTGAATACTTTTACGTCAACACTGACCTAGATCAAACGCTCTACAACCGCCTTCGTAACCATCCACAATTTGGCGAGTGGCTCGTCAAAGACCTTACCCCTATCAATGAGGTCACTTCCATCTACCGCAAACAACTCGCAGACTACCCGAATGAAACGCCTGAAACGTTTTTCCGTGCGCACTTATCTAAAGTCAAAGTAGCCAATCAACGTGTCGGCGAAGCACGCATGCTCATGGGGCTGTATCGGAGCGATGTCACACTCGTTCCCAGCGAACCATATGACACTGAATTCGTCAATGAAGTCAGCCCCCGCGTAATGCTTTATATCGCAGACTATTCACGCACTGATAAACTAAACTTTGCTGTCGAAGTGTGGAATGCTTTACTCACCAAATATCCGGATGATGACGGCGCAATTGTAGCCTATTTGCGCCTCGCTGACGTCAGTGAGCAACGTGGTGACAAGTCTGGGGCTTTGAACTACCTTAAAGCCATTGAAACTCAATTCCCAGGGACATTACAACTACCAGCAGTCATCCTCAGGCAAGGTGAGCTACTCACTGCAATGGGCCGCGGCGATGACGCTCGCAAGCGCTACCAATATATACTGCGTGTGCCCGACTGGCGAGGTATTGTCCATGCACAAGCGCTCTTTCAAACTGGAGAATCTTACATGACTGAAAAGAAATACGCTGAAGCCCACGGCTTCTTTGAGCGCACTTTCCTCGGCTATTCCCAATTCAGTGAGTTGTGCGCCCGCGCTTACCTCGCAGATGCTGAAGTACTGCTCAGCCTAGACTCCCGATCAGATGCAATTGCCACTTTGAGCGAAGCGGTTGAAACTCTCTCAGCATCAGCATCGCCAGAACTAATGGCACCCATTCAAGCTAAACTGGAAGCCCTAAAGCCAGCCATTCCTTCGCCTCAGTCATAACAGCCAATTACCATCGGATGCGTTACCCTTCAATTAAAGCCCTACTCTTCACAGTATTGTCCCTCGGCTTCTCGCTCACAGGACTGGCCGACAATCCATACTGGGCTGACTTCGGCGATAAGCCCGTCTACGTCGAACAGTCCAACGGGCGTGCAACAAACAAACTTAAACTAATCGACTTCAAGGATAACATGCTTGTCACTGAGATGACGCTCGACGGGAACCTTGCAGAAATGTCACTTCCGGCCAATGAATCGTTGTTTAAAACGCTGCAATTTAATTTACCTGAAATGCAGAAAGCAAATAATCTGATCCGTAATGACAACTACGCAGGTGTAGTCAAACTGCTGCGGCCAGTCGTCTATCCGTTGGTCAAATTCAGCCAAGTTCCTGAACTTTTCACCCAACTACATTCGCCCTTACGCACTTTGATTGACAGCCTAATTAGCTCAGGACAGCTGTCTGAAGCAGACGATTTACTCAGCCGTATCCCGCTCGATAAAGTCGATATTAAGTACAGCCAACTAGCTATCAAATTGATGGGTAGCTACTTTGCCGAAAATGACTACTCCGCAGCGGCAAGAATCGCGCGCAACTTGCCCAAAAGCGGCGATTACACAGCCAACATTACCCAGGTTGTAAATGCTGCGGACGAACTACGCGGAGCAGGACAATATGATGCAGTTATTCCATTGTACCGCGAAATTGAAAAATCCGTGCCCGATGCCATGCGTAAAAACATGCGAATGTGGCTCGCCTATAGTTTGGTTCTAGCAAACCGAGTGGATGAAGCCTCTCCGATAATCGACGACATGCAAGAACCAGAGAGTAAGGATCAGCTGTTCTCCCTGTATAAGCTATTGCAAGGGTCGCGCGAACACCGCAACGGTCGCTACGATGATGCGCTAGACGTTCTGACCCGAGGCTTTGTACGTGCTCAGACCTCCTATGTTTGGGTACCAGAAATGCTCTACCTCATCGGCGATTGCTACGAACAAGCTGAAGATACCATTGCCGCAAAAAATGTCTGGTCTGAAATCACCGTACTCTACCCCAACTCACCATGGGCAACTCGTGCCGCTGAATCACTCAGTCAACTACCAACGTCGAACCCCCTTCCCGTCGCTAATTAATCTGAAATTTCACAAAACAAACTCAACCAACAGTCTTTACCAACAAACGTCATGAAAATATCAAAATTCCGCCTCCTTCCTTCAATTGCTGCGCTTGCACTGTTTGCCATCGCCACGCAATGGACACTGACCACCTCACTAAGTGCGCAAACAGAGCCTGCCGCCGAAGACGCTGAAGTCGTTGCAGTTGACGATAGTAAGTCACTCATCGATATGTATAGTGCCGGTGGTTGGGCAATGTACCCGCTCACCCTTCTTTCAATTGCAGGATTCGGCCTAATCGTGTATAACTTCATGGCCGTCAAACCGGGCCCTATCTTGCAGTCTGAAGTCGTCCCACAATTGGAGGAAGCCCTCCAAGCACTCGATATTGGCAAAGCAAAATCAATCTGCGATGAAAACCCTGCGCCGACTACCAACATTATTGGCGCTGGATTGGCCCGTGTAGACTTAGATCACTATAATGCAGAGCAGGTTAAAGAAGCGGTCGAAGAAGCATCTGCTGAAGAACTAGCTGACCCGTTTGTATTAATTAACTACCTCTCTGTGATTGGTTCCTTATCGCCAATGGTCGGCCTACTCGGAACCGTTTCTGGTATGGTTAAAGCATTCAATGTGATCGAAGCTGAAGGAGCCGGTAGTGCACAAGCCCTCGCGGGTAACATCTCGGAAGCCTTGATTACCACTGCTTCGGGTATGATTGTTGGCATCCCTGCCATGTTCTTTTTCTTCTTCTTTAAGAATAAATACGGTAAAATCACATCACGTGTTGGTCGAATTGTCGGTGACCTTCAATTCACCATTAACACCGCACTCACCAAACGCTAATTCGCACTGACGCGACTTAATTATTATAACCGATGAAAACTTGGACCCCAGAAGAAGTCGACCCGGAGTTTGAACTCACTCCGATGATTGACGTCGTGTTCCTACTCATCGCGTTTTTCATGACATTGATCAGCTTTATCAGTGCCGAGCTCATCGAGCTGAAGCTGCCTGAAGCAAAGCAAGCAACGGTTGCCGAAGATCCAGGCGAGCGCCAATACATCTCTGTTGATCTTAACGGGGACGCCTTTTATGGTGCCAACCGTATCAGCTATGAAGCACTTCCAAATGTGCTCAGAGCCACACGTGAGGCGCATCCGACAATCAAGATCTATCTTCGAGCAGATGCAGAGGCCCCTCACCGTCATGTCAATCGCGTCATGGAGGCCTGCGCACAAGCCGGGATCTATGACCTAATTTTTGCCTCCAATAAGGATTAAGCTATGGCTGTTGTTAACAAAGTTTTACAATCCGAAGATAAAGTCGACATCACACCAATGATCGATGTGGTTTTCTTATTGCTGATTTACTTTATGTTTCTGCCCCTCCAACAAGAGGCAGACATCGGTATCAAGCTACCAAGCCAGACGCCTCCTTCGGATAATATCGAGCTACCCAGCGAACATATTATTGAGATCTTCCCGAATGGACTGATCTTACTCAACGGTGCTCCCATGGACTCCTCAGACGATCGAGTTATGGCTCGCCTATCCACCACACTCACACGACTGCGGATGTCCTCAGATCGCTTGGGTGCTGATACTGTGGTGAAAATTCAGGCCGATCCGGACTCCCCCCACAAGCGCTCAATCGACGTACTTAATGCATGCTCCAAAGCAGAGATCTCCAAAGTCTCTTTCGCCGCCTATGCATTATAACAGGGGTATTTAATTAAAAATATGTCTAGCGTTTCAGTACCCTTGCGAATCTTAATAGTAGCACAGAGGGTTTAATTATTCGGTATATTCATAAGAAAATATTTGTATTGCATTAATTATGTAAATATTTACAACATATTAATACTTTTTATATAACCGGTCACCTACAGCAGGGACTGGCCTATTTTTACCGCAACTTAAGATGCTCCCATCAACTAAGAAGAAAAAAATAAATTCACTACTGATGAAAGTCATCATCATCAGCGTGGGATTGCACGTCATCGTTGGCTTTATCGCTGGCATCATTAAGGTCGCGACGATTATCGCTCAGCCAGATGCACAATTCGAAGTGCCGCCAGCTGTAGTTGAAGAGGAGTTGCCCGTTCCAGTGAATACGGAGATCCAACTTCAAAAGCCGATACCCCCTCAAATAAAAAGCCTATCAGCTTACAAAGTGGGTGAAGTCAGAGTTTCCAAAGTCTCCGTTGTTTTACCAAACATGGGGCAAAACTTCACCGTCAGTGCGGGCCTAGGCAGTGGAAATGGCAGTGGTGGCCTGCTGGGTCGCAGCATTTCCGACAGCATTGCTATCGGAATGTCAGATGTCAGCGTCTTTGGTCTCAAAACACGTGCTGAACGCATCCTCTTCGTAATTGATACCCACGCCCAAATGGTCAACGATAAAAAAGGAGGGCTTAATAGCTACCAAGTGATCAAAGATGAAATCACAGATATGGTAGGTAATCTCTCTGCAGGAACGCTGTTTAATGTCATGCTACATGACCGCACAAAAACAGTTTTCTTCAAGCCTCAGCTTATTTCTGCAGGTGCTGATGTACATCAAGAATTGATGCAATGGATCAGTCCGATCAATGCCAGTGCTGAAAATATAGGCTTACAAACGAATCGACTAGCCCGAAAGAACCCACTTAAAACACTTAAAGATGAAGAAGTACATCTTGCTCTAGAACGCGGTCTCTTACCAGGCAATGAGACTGGTTTCATAACGCAGACAGTGCTTGAGCAAAACGTCGATTCGATTTTCTTAATCACTGGATTTCACCGTGGTTTTGAAGACATGTATCGAGATCTTAATATACACGAGGAAGCCGAGTGGCAGCGTAAAATATCGAGCCCTAACTATCAAAAAAAACTTGCAGCACATTTTAAAGAAATCCCCCAAATGAAACTTCGTATTCAGGCCACACTGGCGAAGTTAAATGAAGAGCGCAAAGCCAATGGCCAACCACCACAAATCCTAAAAGAACGCTGGATCTATGAAGACGTAGAAACATTAAATCTCAAATGGGTGGCGCCACACCCAGGACACAAACCAAGTATCAAGATGCCTGAAAGTGACGTGATTGCATACTTCCGCAAACTAGTTGATCAACTGTACACCATTCATGATAAGGAAGTACCATCCATCAACGTGCTGCTTTTTCTCGCAAAGGATGAGGAGCTATCCAAAGAGTGGCAGCACGAATTAAACACCTACGTGAGATTCTTCCGCGGTAAAGATCGCATAATCCGCGGACAAGAAGAAATCCAAAACGCACGCAGCTCAAAAGAGGTCAAGAATTAGTAGCTCAGAGCCAAATCGTTGTCAGCAAGAGCTAATACGCCTTCCTCAATGACCTATTTAAGCGTTGGGATACCCTACTCATTCCGGCTAAGTAAGAGGAGCCAAAAGTATACCAAAACGCTTTGAGCAGACAAGATTCCGAGTTTAACTAACCTCTAATTAAAACCAAATGAGAGATTTTTTTTCATAAAATCCATGATGAACTGATTTATAGGACATTAGATACTGCCCTTCGCAAAATCGTCCATACATTTGCAATTCCGATATTTGCAATTCCGATCCCAGCATTTATTGAATTAGCCTTTGATCCGTTGGATCAAAAAAAGGCTCCACGCGTTAGCGTGAAGCCTTCAAAATAATGTATCTAACTGGAATTAACCGTTACAGCTTAGCAGAAATCGATGGCGCAGCCTTGAAAGAAATTTTCTTCTTCGCCTTCACATTCACAGTTGAGCCATCAAGTGGATTACGGCCTTTGCGTGGAGCCGAAGCACCCACATAAAAATTACCAACACCGGGTAGTGGTGCTACAACAGAGGGCTTTACAGACGATTCACCCTTTTTAGGCTTTTTAATTGCTTTAGCTGCCTTTTTAAGAGCTTTCAAGTAAACGGCTCCAACTGCATCTAGAGTGCGTGTTGCTTCTGCTTTACTTTCTAAACCAAGCTCCTGTTGGAGCGCTTCTACGAGTTCATTCTTAGTCATAATGGTATTTTATCTGGTTGAGGTCACCGCACACGCGGTAACAGTAGACCCCTAAACTTAGGTACATTTAACTAAATACCAAGCATTTAAAGGCCGAATCTACTAAAATTTGCGAAATGCATCAGCATGACTTTAACCATCAATAAATGCTCCATAAATAGGAATCTATCGAAGCACTACACCTTTATAATTCAAATCAATTTAAGTCGATCAATGAACAAATAATAACGAACTTAGATTAGGTTAATCATAACTAAAATAAATCACATCATGGAGTCCACCGGATGCACACTCCATTGGTACTCAAATTAATTTCAGACTCGAGTCCAGAGATAGTGCAAATTCAGCATAAAACCTTGGGCTAAGGTGCAGATTCAACATAATATTTATTCCTACAGTGCAATCCTAGCATAGTTTCAGATTACAAAGATACTTCACTCAAACAAGATACTGTATACCCGAGGATTTTTATAGATTTCATTAATCGTTAACTAAGTCGAAAGCCGCCCAATAGTGAAAACTTAACATTAATTCATCTATAATAGTGCACACTCAACGCTGAAATAATCAACATCCGTTGTATACCAATCACTTACAATACTTATTTATTCTTGTTGTTTTCTCTCATTTAAGAACTATCGGGTACGAACTAAATTATTCAAATCTGCACAATGGAAGACGACCACCTCACTGAAGAAGCAATCATACAGGCCGAATTTTTAGATCTTGATATCAGCGATGAAAATTCCCCTGAAGTGCTCTCCCTAGGTAAGGATGAGCGTAACCTAGCTGAATTCCCAATCGCACTTCTCAGTCAACGTGCACCCAAAGACTGTACCGAATTAGTCTTTAAGGACCGGTGGACTGACCGTGATGGCCGCCCCTTTGAGCGCGAGCTAAGAATCTCCGCGGACCCAGATCGCGGACTTCCAACCGCATTTGACGACGATGTCATCCTTGGCCTCTTACAACTCACAGCCAAGGACAAATTCAAAAGTCGCAAGGTACAGTTTTCAATCTATGAGCTCAACCAGGCGATGGGCAACAAAACCTCTTCCGGAACACGATTTGCCCGTATTAAAGAAAGTTTAATGAAATGGACCCGCGTCAACCTGTCCTATGAAAAGGGCTGGTATATCCATAAATCTGACAGTTATAAAAGCGAGCACTTCCACATTATCGATAATTTCCGTGAGCCTCAGGCGGATAATGGCAAGTTTGAGATCATTTGGAATTTCGTACCATTCGCATCTTTTGTTGCTGGCAATCTGTATACTATCGATTGTACAGCAATGGCCCAACTGGGGAATTCGATCGCACGACGCCTTTACCGCCTACTGGGTAGCAACTTTCGCAACTGCCGATCTCTCACTTATGATTTAATCGAATTAGGTCACAACAAGCTTGGTATTGGCGCCGCAGAAGTTGGACCGCTAAAGCGTAGAATGCTGGCTGCAATCGAAGAGTTAGAGTCTATTTTATTTATTACGAAACTACCTAAGGAAAAGCGCTTTACAAAAGTAAAAAAGGGCTCGCACTTGATTCACTTCGACCTCTTGCGGATGCCCGATAAAAGTGGTGAAATGATCGACACTTCGGTGATCCCTCCACTGGAAGCCAAACTGAAGGAACATGGCATCTCTACACTCGTTGCATCGCAACTCGTCGCAAAATACCCCCAAAACGACCTCACCCAACAAATCAGCTATCTAGAATACCTAATAGCCACTAAGAATGCCAAAAGTATCAAGAACCGCGCTGGATACCTGCGCCGTGCCATCGAAGAATGCTACAGCGCCCCTGCGGGATACAAATCCGAAGCTGAGCGTATTGCAGAAGAAGCCAGAGAGCGACGCGAACTGAAAAATTCAGAGCGGGCGATTGCAAAACGCATTCGCACCGAATCACTTAAAAGGGTCTTTATACAAATTAAGAAGGATCAGCTTGCACGCAGCCAAGCACATTTCAAATCCTGGACGACAGAGGAACAAAGCCGTTTTTTGGATAAGACATTTGCCGCTGAATTCAAAAAAGACCCAAAGCTTACTAACAATGCGAACAGCCGAACAATGCTCTTCGAGCCAGTGATACTTGCTAAAATTGTAACAGATTACTTAAAAGAGCCAGAATTTCTATCCATAGACTCTGAGTGGTGGGCCGAACAGTTTTGCGACACTGACATAGAGATTCCGTCTAAGCTCTGCGGGTGTAAGGACTTGTTTTTTACCGAAATGCGTGTTCGTGACCTATAAGTCGCCGGCCATATTAAGTCATCGATGGTCATCTGCCGACCAAGCATTCTCATGACTAATCATCTCTTGTAACGCTCAAAAAATAGGGGCTTTTGATGGCCGAATAAGCATCCAATATTAAAAAGATGCAGAGAATTCACCCTCAAGGTGAAAAAATGCTCAGTTTGCACTCTTTTATCCTAAAATAGGTGAATTCTACTGACTTTATCTCAAATATTTAAGCTCACCACCGCACTATGGTGAAATCTCAACATCATTTTTAACAAACCATGAAAACTCGGCATCATTTTTAATGTAAATCGTGAAAACTCGACATTTTTTATGCCAAACACTGCAAACCTGACATTTTATAATTTCGTGAGTATTCACCCGATTATTTTACCATAAATTGTTGTATATCATATATTTAATATCAAAATTAGTGATAAATAATATAATAAACTAATACGGTATTTTTACTTTGACTTTGAGAAAAACATGCGCAAGGTAATGATTATGTCGCGACTAATCGAACCGCTGCCACAACTCACACCTCGCCAAGAAGATATTCTTCGCTTTGTCTTCAAGTATTTCAAGGAGTCGCTTTCTTACCCGACAAAGTCTCAGATATGCAGGCATTTTAATGCCAAGAGCAACAACACCGCAGCGCTAGTGAATCCATTATTCAAGAAAGGATTCCTCAGGAAGTTACCTGAACGGGGTGCTTATGAATTCACGGAACAAGGCGTCGAAAAAATTCGCCGCATGGGTATCCGTATTCCAAAGCGTATTTTAGAAGACGATGGTCCCGTTGAAACCATTGATATCGCAATATAATACCCCACTCCTGGATAACGCCCTAGCCCCCACGCGCAGACACACTTTCAATGCCCTCCTCCGAACAGTTTGAGCTTTTCGCAAGCGATAAACCGGAACTAACACCTCCAGTTCAATCGTCTGCGTCTGCTCTTGCATTTAGTCCCAATAAAAATAAGGGAACTGCGGAGCTGGCCCCTGAAGGTACGCATCTAAACCGCGACCCAATGGCAATTCGCACTGAGGGCACAGAGCAGCTTACTGACTATCTCAAAGACTTTTCCTCCTCATTTTATGTCGTGCATTTCCCGAGAAGGCTACTCAGCGTCTTCGCATTTCCACTCACCCAACAACAAAGCTGGAAAGCCACGCATCAAAGCGAAAACTATACGCTAGAAACTGGCATCTGTGAGGGCTGCCCTGAACGTAGCCCTGAGGTGATGACTATTCGCGACTTCGGCTACTTCATGGCACTGTATTCATTAGTTAAAAATGCCCCCTTAGAAGACCGATCAGTCGAGGTCACAATGCGTCATGTTGCATATGTTATGGCAGGCTTCCCAAAAGCCAGCGATTTCCCGAAAATCAAAGATCCGGAAGAACTCGACCGAAAACTGTCGATGAAAAGCCTAATTGGAGGGAAAAAAGCCAAAGAATTCGGCGAAGCCATTAGTAAAGCATACGGCCGCCACATGCACTACACTTTGCCGCAGCGCAGCGGAAGCTCTGCACCAGGCACAGAGCACTGGCTTTCTATGCTCAACTACGAAGCCACCCGCCGCACACTCAACCTAGGCGAGAAATCTGGTAAATTCTATCGTAATTTCACCATTGGCAGCGCTTTTGACATTCTCGCCCCATCCCCAGATGACTACGTCTCATTTGACTGTCGGCAGTTTTTCCGTGCCGGCTCCTGGATCGCTCGTGCTGTCCTGTTAAAACTCATGCCTCGCATACTCGCAGGAAACTACAACAGCCGTCACAAGTATCTGAGTATTAAGGCAAGTACCCTGCTCTCTCAAATAGGTGCTGCAACATACACCTATGACCGTCCCGCCAAAATGGTCGCAGCACTACAACCAGTCGCCAACTCTCTCGACAAGCTAGAAAGCGTTCTGGGGACACGTATACGGACAAAGCTTAGTCAAAAGCCGCGTAGTGAACCAGAATTTCTCATCTACATCGAACCACTGCCAAAGCGTAAACAAGAGCAAAATAGCCTCGAAAATGGGGAGACTTTTAAACTTTGGTTGGCATGTGGTAAATCAGCTGAATCCTTCCACCAGCGTCTGCTGGCAGGTCGTAAAGCTAAACTGGACTTGACCGACGACGACCAATTCGAACTGCAAAGTATTGGATTGGATTGGCATTCGATGGAGCATTATCTACGCCTCACCAAGCAGCTTCTACATCAAGATGCATTTTCCCAGGCGATCTCTGACTTCAAAGTGGCCACTCGCGAGGGTACCATGAGCCCGACTCCCAAGGCACTCACTGGCTTCATCAAAGAGGCCATCCGTTGCCTGAAGTCTTAAAACCAGAGTAGCTTAAATCGCTCAGAGGCGCACGCATGCTGCCCTTAAATGGCTAGGCTTCTGCCATCAAATTAACGCCATCTGTGGGTCAGAATTAGACATATAGAGAGAGATAGTAATTTACGGATAAATTAGGTGGCAAACACTACCGATAAAGCTGGCTGGCTCCATGACTATGACGGACTAATTTTTGGAGTAAAATAGACCGGATTCAGAGCGCCAATGACACTGTACCAGACGACTCAAAATTGTGCTTTAATTAGCCTTTTTATAAGCTGTTAGTTTGGATTATCAGAGACTTCCTCCAAGGAACTGATCCGACTGATTAGGCTCCATCTCGAGTGGACCAAATAGTGGTAATAAGCTTGGTCAATTCTTCTACATCTAGTTTCCAAATCATAAGGAAATGATTCTTATGTCAGTCCGTTGGTTAGTGATCATATTAGACGGACTATACTCTATATGAGTGATCATTGTAGACGCCTTACCTCTCATTTACTCCACTAAAGAGCTGCAGTAATAAGTGATCATTTTAGACTAAAAATCTGAATATTGAGTGATAAATTTGGACGGATTGACAAATTAATTGGCAATAAAAGGACCATACTTTGCAGTAATTATGAGTGATCATTGTAGACGAATTAGTCACAAAAATATTGAATATTTTAAATTTTCGTCCAAATTGATCACTCATTTAATCGTGAAATATATGAGTGATCATTGTAGACGAAATAAACTAAAAAAATAGAAATTTAATGAGTGATCAAACTAGTCAGACCGAGTGATCATTATAGATCACCGAGTGATCAAACTCTCCACTTGAGTGATCATTTTAGACTCATAAGTGATCATTTTAGACTATTTAAAATACGTAAAGTATTCTTAATAAATATATTACGTAGTTTTTGCACTTCCTCTTCTTTGTATATATCTTACTATATTTATCTTATTATATTTATCTTATACATTGTATAGCCCCCGCTGGGGGCCAGACCATTTGCTCGATTATAAAGGATAAACGCCGAAGCTAAGAAATTAAAAAATTACCGACTAAATATTTGAGAATATTGTACGGTGTGTAAACTCTCTCTACTTTTACAAAAACCCACAATTATGATACCGAGTATACGCAAAAGAAATACTCCACCACCCCATTAATTTTTGATATATATTTTCTACGTCCACTGGTATTCCCGGCTCTTTTATTACTAGACTCAAATTTTTTGAATACTTTGCGCACATGTTCCAGAATATTTTGCATTCATTTTAAAATGATAGATTTCAGATACTCAGTGATTTAACAAAGAAGTCTCGGAGAAATAATTCCGTCTCATATTTCAGCTGCATATGGAAGTTAGAAACTCACCATGATTTAGACATTCACCTTAGGGTGCAAACTCGACATTATTTTATCCGAAATCCATATAGTTTTACCACGCTAAATTTATTTTTTGATGTCGAGTTTGCACTATTAGAAAAGTGTATTCAATCGGGCTTATAATATTGATTAAAACTCAGTCCATTTTGCCTCTGCTATTGCTCACATATTGAGCATCAAAAGTTCATTTATGGTATAACCCTAAAGTTTTCTTCTTCTGCTATTTTCGAGATAAATCTACGACGATCTAATTCAAATTTTTCAGCACTGAATCGATTGGGAATTAAGTCACGAAGAGCCACCTATGTTCCCTGTATTATTTGTTAAGTAATGTGTGGCTATGATTGTTTCGAATACTAATTAGTCCTATTCGAAATCATCAGGCAGTGGTCTTATTTAAATACAGTTGCAGGTAAATTAGACGGGTGCTGATTTTAAACGAAAGAATACCAATGAGATTTCACCTCAAATGCATAAGACGAATCTGGAAGTTTAGGATCCTACTTGGTGTCGAAATCTTTGGGAAAGGCTAATTTAGTCATCTTCAAGATATCAAAGAAGTGAAGAGACACCGCTGCTGAATCAATACCAAGCAATCAAATCAAAAAATCAGGTGTTGGGCTATTAATTGCTAATTATTGAGACTAAAGTACTCACTTACTGGTTACAGTGCTCCAGAGAAGCTGTGTGGGCGATCTTTGTACTTTTATAAGATACAGCAGTATCATCTCATATTCGATAAATACGGCTCAGGACAAGCAAAGTTGCTGTTACAGTTTAAAACTGATGCAGAATATCTAAAGTTAAGAGTAAATCGACTACTGTGGGCATATTGAACAAGTTTAGCCGGATCTCAGGCCTTCTCCATTCTTTAACTTTGCCGAATCATTTAATATCGATGTGTCCGTTTTGTTCCATCTAGAAGCCATCGAGGCTGGAGCTCAGAAGTAGTTATAGAATTCTATCAAAAAGATGATCTATAAATCGAATCAACTTCACGTGACCCTGCGTTGTTAGCATTGGAAATAAAAAATTCCTGATGCTTATGTTTTATAATGAACAAAAGTTAGTAGACCCCCCCCTTTTTTATCGTGGATCAATAGAATAATAAAAGAGAACAGCATCTAAATACATAAATGTTCATTAAGAGCTAAATTTTGTTACCAATCTAATCTAGAGATATTATGGAAAATTAGAAATTTCCAATGAGATTGAATTTTACCTCAAATATTAGCCTTTCTATATGCGAATATTCTGTAGCGTAGCCCAAGATTGTTGTGAATATTCCATTCTAGCGCAGTTAAGTTCAGTAGTGTTATCATGATCACCTATTTGTGGCGCTTAAATCCAAGGCATCAATAACCTAACGCTTTTATGCCGTTAGGTTTTATAATTAATCTAGCGATTAGAGAGCAGTATAAGGTGCGAATCATCTAAAATTCAGCTAACATGATAACACTATAAGGTGCTGCTTGAAATATCAGCCAAGTTGAAGTGTAGCATTGCTTGAGAACAAAGTGTCGACTGTCGGCCTATGGCGGTGACTTCTAGGCACACTGCATATAATTAGAACGCATAGTGATCCACAATGGCGGATTCAAAGGCTCTGCGCGAGTCCCCTATCCCCTAATGACTTTAGCAAGAATGGCTAATCCCTATTCTCGGCATAGCGCTTATCTTTCGAGCGGACTATTTCAAACAATTCTAGTAAACGCTTAGGATCTTCCTCGCTTAATATATGGGCTGCTTTTATACCTACTTTGGCTACCATGTTACGAGTTGGATACTTCAGTGACCCCGAATGAGTCATAAAACTCATAGATACTTCCTGTAAGTCTTTCATGTCATCAGCATCAAATGCAATGGATGTCATCATATACTCTTCAGCCTTCTTTTTTTGAGCCTTTTGAGGTTTTGCTTTCTCAGGATCCTCTATTTTTTCTATAATTTCTGTCTCAGTGATTGTATTTGGAGTCAGCTTTACAGGGCTTTTTTCCAGTTCAGCAACAGTTTCCACCGCTTTTTTAGCAGACTCTGGAGTGCGCGTAGGCTCCGGTTGCGGTGGCGTTGCGCCAGTTACTTTAGCTGCACCACCCATTAAGGAGGTCAAATCTGGTTTTTTCTTTGTTTTACTCATTTGATCATCTCCTTGATTACTTGTTCGAGTTCTTTTTGGCAGAGTGATGGCAGCGCATCTCCCCCGCTAGCGAGGCCATAGCCATAGCCGACACGGTCGCCTATGTGGTTTTTAAAGGCAGATACGCCTAGTGCAGCTAGAACATTCCCCTTATCTTTGAATGCGGTTGTTTGTGCTTTGACCTTGTTAAACAAGACACGGACCTTCTCAGTGTCTGCGGCATGTAGTGCGTCAATTGTTTGTTTAGTTCGGCGTATGTCGGTCGCTGAAAGTGCAAAAGGTACTACTATCACGTCACACACGTCGGCAATACGGTCGATCTCCTCTGGAGTGATGCCTCCAGGTGTGTCTACAATGATGTAGTCATATGCCTCTTGATCTTCATCGATGTCGAAATGTGCCATCCGGTCGTGTCCGAGGTTGTTCACGAATTGAGCCGTGTCGCCGCCTTGATCTAAGTCGTGGACACGTACTTTAGAGTTTTTCTTCTCTGCTAGGTGAAGCGCAGTTAAACAGGCCAGTGTGGTTTTGCCTGTACCGCCCTTGAAATTCATGAATCCGATAACTTTTTTCATAGTCATGTAGAACACTATAAGATACATACACTGTCAACTAATAAGATATATAGAAATTTAGTTATTATAAAAACAGTTACATTGATATGGTAACTTACAGTCTACATGCGACATCGATAACTGGATTCGATAAGTTGTGGACTTACAGTTTTGTACCCTATTGCCCTTCTTTGTAAATGCGCTATACTGTTGTGGCAGCGCTCCATTTTAAGTTTGTGCATACTTTTCTGCTAAATAATAAGTTATAGTCTTGTTAAGATAATACCATGTATTTACCTTCTGTTGTATCTGAATGCAGCAAATTGTAGACTCTGGTGTAAGTTTTAGGCATGGTCTATGGTGGGAATTTTTATACGTGTTAACGATAAGCTAAGTTATTGTGATAATAATGACAGCCCTCTCGTAGGTGGGTTAATGTATTCATTTGCGTAATTTAATATGTTATGGAATTAGTATGTCTATAACTTGTATTGTTAAATAATAGTTTATTTAATCAGAAGAGTGTATGTTGCTAAGTTATCTTGTTGTATTGATAGGCTTCCTCATTTGTTGAGGCCCCGTCTACTAAGTATATATAAGTTGTTGTGTTATAGTGTTATGATGATAAGCAAAGGAGGTTAAGTGGTTAACTCTTTGTTTCTACCTAGGCCAGGGATTCGGTTTAGTAGGTCTGTAAGTTATAGTGATGCTTTGTTGCGCTGATGTAGACGCTTGGTGCTTGTCTAATTCATTGTACCCTAGGTTGCTCTGGCCATTATTCCTTGGTAATTAAATGGATGTAACCATATTATCTATATGCTGGCTGCCAGTCCTAGCCAAATGAATAGGGATCTGCGCATATTTCAGGGGAAGACCACCACGATTCGTGAATCCAACTGGCGATGCGAACTCAATAATCAATTTATAGTAGATAACGCGATAAGTTATATTAATAAAGTTGTGATGTGTTTGCCGTATTTTTCACTACTTAAGCGCTAGGAGGTAGACATGTATCTAGGCATCACCAAGCTATTGAATCAATATAGGGTTGTTTTATATTATTGAAGATCAGTCACTTATACTTCGCATGTTTTTTGATCTGTATTATATGACTTATCTAGTTAACTTGATGATAAGTTACAGTATTGTATGCTATCAGTTTAATACTGGATTTAGCATCTGTGATACGTCCGTTGCTTGGCAGCGGATGATTTCTGTGTGTACGACGAAAAAACTGAGGAGCCTTTAAAATGAGCAATTTCGTCTAACAGCATTGGGCTAGGGAGTAGGGTAATAGAGATTATCCTCTAGTTGGGGACTGATCACTTTAAGAAACGATGGTTTTTAAGCCGCGCATCTACCAAATAAGGTGATCATAAGACAGTAGCTTGAGTACGAAGCGCAATAGTTAACGCTGATTTTCAGATAAGCCAAATTTGCTCCTGTAGGTACAGGCCATTATTGATTAATGGGAATAAGCTTATTCTTCGACCTCATCATTGCCTATTTCGGCAAATCGTATGACCTCTTCAAAGGTAGTGGTACCATTTTTAATATGCTCCCAGCCGCTTTGTTGTAGTGATCGCATCCCTTGCTTGATTGCAGTTTCACGTATCAAGCGTGAAGAATCTCGCTGGACGATGTGTTCGTGAATTTCCTCCGACATCCTGAGAATTTCGAAAATAGCAACACGTCCCCGGAAGCCAAGTTTACGGCAACGTTCACAGCCATTGGGGGCTTTGGCTAGACGGCCATGCACTGTTTCACTGTGGTCAATTCGCATGGTAGTGAGGCAGCGTTGGATGTGAATTGGATCGTAGTTAGCTGGTTGAGCGCAATTGGGGCAGAGACGCCGAACGAGACGTTGAGCAATGATCATTTCCACCGATGAGGCGATAAGGAAGGGCTCGATGTCCATATCGGTCAGTCGCGTGAGTGCTCCAGGGGCATCGTTTGTGTGAAGTGTACTCAACACCAAGTGACCGGTGAGTGAGGCGCGAATTGCGATGTCGGCGGTTTCGCGGTCACGAATTTCTCCAACCATGATCACATCCGGGTCTTGCCGCAGCACGGCACGTAGCGAGTGTGCGAAGGTGAGGCCAATATCCGCATGGACCTGTGTCTGGTTGACGCCAGGGACTTCATATTCGACTGGGTCCTCGACAGTAATAATGCGACGCTCAGGACTATTAATGAGGCGAATAAATGCAGTAAGGGAGGTGGATTTACCAGAGCCAGTTGGGCCAGTGACAAGCACGATGCCGTGTGGAGCAGCTAATGTTCGAGTGACTTTATCTTCTTCATCTGAAGTGAGACCTAGCTCGCGCATAGAGAGAGGCTTAGACTTTTGGTTGAGCAGACGTAAGCTCACGCTTTCACCGTACATGGTGGGGAAGGTTGAAATACGAATATCGAGCTCGGTATCGCCGGCACCAAATGAGATACGACCGTCCTGAGGTCGCCGTTTTTCGGAAATGTTGAGCTTCGCCATGATCTTCAGGCGAGAAATAATTGCGTCTTGAAAGCGGATTAAATTATCCGGCACTCGAATGGCAACGAGTTCCCCATCGATACGATATCGAATTTGTAGGGTGTCGCGGTGTGGCTCAAAGTGGATATCAGTTGCACGGTCGCTGACGGCTTTTTGTACGACTTCATTAACGAAGCGAATGACTGCTGCGTCTTCGTCTTCCTCTTCATCATCTTCGTTGTCGTTGGTGATAACGTCTGATTCATCCAAGCTGCCTGCACCCACGCCAAAGCGCTGAGTAATGGTATTAACGACGCGCTCTGGATCGCCGAGGTGCCATTCGGGCCTACGACCGCTGACTGCAAAGATCCAGCGATTCATTTGGTCGTCTGGGGGCCATAAAGTAACGAGTGGCATGGGTGTGTCGGGAGTGATAGGAGTATCAATGGACTCACCCTCTTGAGAGGCTTTTCGCACGGGCACGCATTGGTACTCATGGATTAAGCGCAATGGCAGTGTGGCTGTAGGGTTATCAATCAGTTCGATCTCGCTAATAATAGGGAGATTGGCAATTTCGGCGACTTTAGTGACTAGTTCGCTGGTGGAACAGTTTTGCAGAGTCGCAATGTGAATAAGGCGTTCAGAGCGTGGAAGCGCTTCAATTTCTTCGCGCTCGTTTTCGCTAAGACCTTTGTAAAGAGGGGAAAAATCCATTTTTTATGAAAAGCTAAATAACCAAAAAGTTGAAAAAAAGGGGAAGGGATGAAGGTGATTACTTTCCATGAGTCGAAGGTCTAAGTAGTATTGAGTATCACTGGTCCACAGGCAACTCATCCTTTTCCCAATAATCTTCACCGTAGTCGAAGAAAATTTCTTCACCAGGCTCAATTGTACACAAGGCTTGGAAGCGAGCGGTTTTCCATCTAGAAGAAACAGTTAGAAAAGCATTCGGTTCGTCGCTATGGTTGATGTAGCGAGTGTAATTGGCCTTCGGCCCTTCACCTACAATGATATGTGAGCGGCAAACCCAAAGTACATATGCTGAAAAAGGGCGGTTTGGATGGTGAAATTCTTCCTCGTTGATTATTTCGCCAGTGTAATAGCCAATCGTGTCGTCTGGTTGTATGTGGGTTTTGCTAAATAAACCTTGTCCAGCGCCCTCGATGCTGGAGGCTCGGACTTCAAAATCAGCTTCATTCCATTTTTTTGATTGAGACATACAAGGTGCAAGATTGTTCGTTCGTAGCGGGAACGACAAGTTTGGATTTTCACGTTCTCGTTGTGGTATGACAGGTTTAAATTTAGGAGAAGGATTACCGATCGGATCTGTCGCAATCAACGCATAAAAAACCGAGCCGCGTAGCTCGGTTTAAAAGTGGTGGTCGAAGGGGGACTTGTTCCGAGGCCTTCAGGCCGACAAAACCGGTCGCGCAGTGGGCCGGACCACCGCAGGTGAAAGTCCCATCGGGTCTTTCGCAATCAATGCATAAAAAAACCGAGCCGCTAAGCTCGGTTTAAAAGTGGTGGTCGAAGGGGGACTTGAACCCCCACGCCTTTCGGCACGTGTCCCTTAAACACGCGTGTCTGCCAATTCCACCATTCGACCGGATGTGCTCCACCTTATTGCGGTGAAGCTCGAAGGTGATAGGTTAGAATTTTAAGAGATCAACACTTATTTTTAAAAAATATAAATTAGTTAAAAAAAGGCAGCTACAGAGCTTGAATCTTAGACTTCTTTCCCTTACCACAATAGCTTACGAAACTACTACACACACGCAGCCGGGTTCTTTTCGGCTCGTTTCCTATCAAAACGTTATGGCTGAAAAACCAGCAGATAAGTCTCAAAAGTCGCCCAAAAAGGCGCTCGATCTCAATACACTTTCCGGTCTCGACTTCGGCCCATCTTGGGCAGACGAGAAAGCGAAGCGCCCATCTCAGAAGCAGTATGAGTCTCGTGGAGATTCGCGTGGAAAAGGTAAGCGATCTGGCGGGAGTGGCTCTCGTGATCGTCGTGGACCAAGTGGGGGTCGGTCACAAGGCGTTAGCCGCCCACAAGGTGGCGGGCGCCCGCAGGGCGCTGGAGATAGCCGTCGTCGCGAAGGTGATCGTCGGGGTGGAGGACGTCCCGAGCGTGCGGTGTACGAGCCAGTGGTAAAAGTCGACTTGTATCCTCAGGACGAAGCGTTTGAAGTCTTAGTTAAGCGCTTACGTTCGACCGTCCGCACTTATCAATTGTTTGAGATTGCGCATCTTCTCTTGGAAAAGCCAGAGCGCTATGTTGTGGTGGTTGAGAATAAGACAAAATCTGGCGAAAAGCCGGCGCCGTTGCATTTTTCGGTACCAGGGCATTTACCGTTCGAGACTGAAGACGCGGCGGTCAATCATGTCATGGCCAATCACCTCGATTTATTCTGTGACATTGAAGAGATTGAAGTGGAGGCACCCAAGGGTAATTTCCAGATGGTGAATCGCTGCTCTGTGACTGGGGAATTACTTGGGCCGCCGAATTATCATCGTTATCAAGAATTTTTGCAGCGTCACTATGCTGCGAAGATCTCGGGCATGTCGTTTGATCGCTTTACCGCCAAGGTAGAGAGCGTGAAGGAGCAAGAATCGATCGATGCGTGGGTGGAGTCGATGAAGAAGGGCGCGCGTTATACGCTCAAGGAGCGTCAAGATGGGGAGCCAGAATCGTTCGAGTCGCTTGAGGCAGTTCGGTTCTTCCTGTTACAGCATCGTAAGGACAAGATCGTAGGATCGGGCGAGACGATTCGCTTTGCTGGTCGTGATATTGAGCGTCTGCCAAAGGGTGCCATCCGCCGCTCGGTGGAGAGCTATATTGAGCAACAGTTACATTTCCCGCTAGATTCTGCGAATAATATCCGTGGGCGTCTACGGCGTCATAAATTTGCCGTCTATAAAAAAGGCTCTAAAGGAGTTTCCTTTGTTTGTGCGGTGAAACGTAAATTCCGCGACAGTAAGACAGTCTTTACCTCATCGATTCAGGGACTTATTGAATTTATTGAGCAGCACCCGAATACACCAGCATCGAAGTTGCCGAAACTTTATATCAATATCGATACAGAGAAACAGCAGCCAGCGAAACTTGAAATGACTGAGGCTGAAATTGCTGCTGCTGCCGCTGCCGCCGCTGAAGCCGCTGCAATTGCTGAGGCCAGCGAAGCAGCTAGCACTGAAACTGCTGCACCTGCGCCAAATGCTGCTGCCTCGACGGAAGCGACGCCAAAGCTTGAATTGAGTGAAGATGAGCAGAAACAGCTCAATCAATTGATGTTGGATTTACGCTGGCTCATTGTGGAAGGCTATGTGACTGAGTATGGTGACGGGCGACTCTTTGCTGCACCGCCAATGCCTGAGGCAAAGCCTAAGCAGGCAAAGGCGCCCTCTGAAGATGCTTCTGAGGCAGCTAATGCTGAGCCACAGGCTGTCGAGGAAGCAACGGTGGAACCTAAGGCCGAACCTAAGGTTTTAGAAGAAGCAGAAGTGGAGAGTGTTGCTGAAGAATCTAAGGCTGAACCTAAAGTCGAACCACAGGTTACAGAAGAAGCAGAGGTGGAGGGTGTTGTTGAAGAACCTAAAGCCGAACTACTGCCTGATGTCCCAGCAGCGGCGCCCGAAGTGCCCGCAGA
>JAFMDL010000107.1 GCA_017857255.1 Puniceicoccaceae bacterium
TGCGTATTAAAGTCGGATGCCCAGCGGCGCAATGTCTCAGCGTAATCACGACCAAATGCATTGACCGACACCGCAGTCATCGCGCCCACGTCTTCGACATGCCCGCGGATTGCTGCAACAGAGGGCAAATGACCGCCTGGGAAAATGTATTTTTGAATCCAATCACAACTGCGGCAATATTGATCATAACGATCATCCGAAATTGTGATTGCTTGAATCACTGCTTTACCGCCTGGCTTCAAGCACGCTTGTATAGTACGGAAATAACTTGGTAGATATTCTTTACCCACCGCTTCAATCATCTCGCATGACAGCACCGCGTCGAATTGCCCCTCGAGGGTTCGGTAATCCTGTAGGCAGATCTCAACCGATTCAGACACGCCTGCCGTAGCAAAGCGCTCTTTAGCCAACACAAACTGCTCATCAGAGAGTGTGATAGTTTTCACGCGACATCCTCGTTGCGCGGCGCGAATCGCTAATGCTCCCCACCCACTGCCAATCTCCAAAATAGCATCTCCGGACTGCACCCCAGCAAGGTCGAGCATTCGATCGATTTTATTTATTTGAGCCTGCTCAAGCGATGTAGCGACATCTTCAAATAAAGCACTGGAATACGTCATCGTAGGGTCCAAAAAGCTTTGGTAGAAATCATTACTTAAATCGTAATGCGCTTGAATATTTTGACGGCTGTTTGCCAAAGTATTACGGCGAGCAAGATGATAGAGACGATTCCATTGCTGAGCAATGATAGAGAATCCTCTGCCAAGGCGACCAACACGAGTCTGATTTTTAGCAAGCAGCAGCAATAGCCCGCTCAGATCAGATGTTGTCCAAAACCCATCCACATAGGCCTCGCCAAAGCCCACACTCCCGCCTGACAATACTTTGCGAAAAAAGCGCTTATCCTGAATCACTAGTGACATCTGCTCGCACGCAATATCACCCACCACTGCCGACGCGCCACTAGGCATTTGCACCCGAATACAACCCGAGTGTATGCGGCGGAGTAGCTTTACAAATAAGCGCTCAACAAAACGCATCGGCAATGACGGCTCTGACGAAGAAGGCATTAAGTCTTTAGAGCGCGTGGTTTCCATGGGAAAAAAGTGTTGGTTGTTTGTTGGTAGACTCGATATGCATTGCCTCGCGAGCGTATCGAAGAGCGTTCTGCATAGGGAACGCCTGTTATGTAATTGAGGAAGAGGTACATCACCAATGGCCCGATCAATGAAACGGCCCATTGAGGATGCCCCCATGCAAATAAGACGTAGGACCACCAGTGTAGCCACTCAAAGAAATAGTTCGGATGGCGCGAATAATTCCATAGCCCCGACTGACACACCGCACCTTGATTCTCTGGCGCTACACGAAACCTGGCTAATTGGCGGTCCGCAATTGACTCCCCTATCAGGCTGACCAGTGCTACACAAACTGCCAGAGTATCTGAGATCGCCCATGCAGTAGTACCCTGCCCCATCGCTGTGATGACAGGTAATAAGAACACTAAAACGAGTACGATCTGTGCGTAAAATAAAAATAGGAAATTGCGCTTTGATGCAGCACCCCAGTAATTCGAAAGATAGGCATAGCGCGGATCCTCATGTCCAGCGAGGACACGATTAACCAATAGGTACAAACTCAGCCGCAGGGACCAGAATAAGATTACAACGAGCACCATAATATGCTTTAGGCCCCAATCTGAGCTCATACAAAAATAAGCCAATGCACCGACACCAAGCCATGCGCTCCAGACGACATCGACTAACGCCATCACCTGTACTCGTAAGGCAACAAAATATAAGATCGTGGCAAAAACTAAGCCGCTGATACCAATGTATGCCCAATAGTTAATCATGAAGACTGATCAACTTCCAGCGGCTGCATGCGCGCTTCCTCGTAGATTTTTTCAGGATATACCTTCAGATCCCAAACCAAACCCAATCGTTCCAAGCCACGCAACACAAGGTATGAAAGATCCAACTCCCACCAGTACATCCCTTGCCGCGCTGAGAAAGGCCAACGATGATGATTGTTATGCCATCCTTCTCCAAATGTAAGCAGCGCGACCCACCAACTGTTGCGGCTCTCATCATCAGTTTTAAATCGTTTTTTGCCAATAATGTGCGTGACCGAGTTCACGCAAAAAGTGACATGATAGACCAGCACCGTGCTCACAAAGAAGCCCCACATCACAAACTGCATACCGCTGGTACCTAACCCCGGGAAGTAAGCATTCAATACAGCGCCACCGATATATAATACAAGTATCAGAGATAGCACTGGCAACACATGGAAGCGATCGATGAAGCGCAATTCAGGATACTTATTCAGATCCTTAATACGATCTTGCTGTATCTCACCATACGCGCGGCAAAGTACCCAACCAATGTGCGCCCAAAACGCGTCTTTCACTACTGGCGAATGGATATCTTCTTCTTTATCAGAGTATTGATGATGGTGGCGATGATTCGCTGCCCACCACATGGGGCCCAACTGTGCAGATGATGTGCCCACCCATCCCAGCACAAACTGAAATAGGCGACTGGTCTTAAATGCTCGATGCGAAAAATATCGATGAAACCCAGCAGTGAGGGCAAACACCCGCACACTGTAAGTCACTACAAGAGCCAAGAAAGCAGCCCAACTGAAGCCGGTAAAAAATACACCCAGCGCTAGCACATGCATAATGAAAATTGGAGAAGACGCCATCAGCAGACGATTGTCCTCATCTTGAAAGGCATGAGAGAATATTTTTCGAACAGAATGCATACGTATCGATAAAAACGCCATATAAGATCAATCCTTACAAGATTTATGATGTAAGGCTTTAAGTGAAGAAACGATACCACTGCATGCCTAAAATATATCAACTCCATAGAGAACAGGTGATCGCCACCGACCTAGAAACCGCTTGGGACTTTATGAGCTCTCCTAAAAACCTAGATGCAATCACACCAGATGATCTGTCATTTGAAATCATCACCGAGGTTCCTGAAGTCATGTATAACGGCCTCCTCATTGAGTATCGAGTAGGTATTCCTCTACTGGGTAAACAAACGTGGCTCACTGAGCTAAAGCACATACGAAACAACCATTCTTTCGTAGATGAACAGCGTATTGGCCCATACAAAGTATGGTATCACTACCACGAAATCACTCCCCATGCAGAGGGCGTTCGTTTTGTCGATCGGGTCAACTATGTGCTGCCTTGCGGACCCTTTGGCAGGATCGCTCATGGGCTTTATGTAAAACGTAAACTTAACCATATTTTCGACCATCGTGCAAAAGTTGCCCCTAAACTGCTGAACCCCAAGTGTGGAGCACGCTAAGTTAGTGTATTTATAAACCACAGATGAACAC
>JAFMDL010000044.1 GCA_017857255.1 Puniceicoccaceae bacterium
GCCTTTGGTTTGTGTGCCTTTGGCCAAACACCCCCTGTAGACCTTGCCAATCTTAGCCTTGGAGATCTGTTGAATGCAAAAATTATTCGCTCTTATGCCGATCACGCTGCTTTTAAGACTGGTGGGCAGGATTCGCCTCTGGGATATTTAGATAGCAGTCGCTTTCATTTTAGTTCGAATTATATCAATGTAAAATTTGATGGTTACATGGACGGCACAAAGGACCTTTCGACAGACGATGTGCTCTGGTCCAATACTTCCGGGGAAGCGCGCACCGATAAAAATTTTCCCATAGTGCCGACAGTCATTCATCAAGAGGCCATACAATTTAAGGGTGCTTATGACCTCTCAGAACGGTTCATTTTGAGTTTAAGCATCCCCTATATCCGACAAGAAACTGAGCACATTAGTATCGTTCCAAACTTCGATGATTTCACCATTGTTAGCGAAGGCCTTGGAGATATTGAAATTGCTGTTTCATGGATACACCAACTCAGTCATAGCAACAACCTACTTATTAATCTAGGATTGAGCCTTCCAACGGGATCAATTGACGAAACAGGCGACACACCTGGTCCTGGTCCTGACAACCAGTTGCCCTATACGATGCAACTCGGCTCTGGCACCTATGATATCAAACCTTCAATCCATTACTTTGGATCTGCGGGCAACTGGACCTATGGTGCCGATTTAAACCTGACCCTACGCACTGGTAAGAATGATCGCGACTACCGCTTAGGCAATGTCTACCAGTCCAGTATTTGGACACGCTACGCACTCACCGACTGGCTTGAGCCCTCTATCCGTATTAACGGTGTCGTCTGGGATGAGATCAGCGGAAAAGACCCTGCCTTACCATACGATTCTGTTAATGACCTCTACCCTGCCGCGGTCGTGAAACCTGATAATTTCGGTGGCACTAAATTACTGGCACTGGTTGGATTGCGCCTGAAAGATCCACGAGGTCGTCTTGAAAATACTTTTTTAGAGTTTGAGGCTGGCACGCCTTTCTATCAAAAACTAAATGGCCCACAGCCATCAGAAGACTGGCGTTTCTCGGCAAGTCTTGTTCTAAGCTTTTAACGAGTCGACATGCATCCCATAAGAAAATGCTTTTTATGGGCATTGGCCATGACCCTGTTCATGGTCACTAGTTCTGCCTCAAACGATAGAGCAATAATTGAGGAAAATCAGGCCAAGGCACTGCTTACTTACAATATAGCCAAGTTCACTGTATGGCCGCCCGAATCGGCCCCCTCGGATGCCCCTTTTACATTTTCCCTATCGGAAAATGAAGCTATGGCCAAGGCATTTCAAGTGATTGAGGGGCAACAAGTCAACGGGCGAACAGTTAAGGTCAGTCGCGATATCAAAGAAAGACTATTTGTAGACAGTGAAGTGCTCATCATCTCAAAGCATCAATTGCAGGCGTTTGTTATAGCGAAAGATGAATTATACCATAGCCCGATCCTAACCGTTACCGCAGATCCGGAAATTTTTGACGCTGGAGCCATGGTTCTAATCGAAGTGGTTGATGATCGCTTGTCATTTTCGGTCAATCTCGGACGCGTCAAAGCGAGTGGACTTGAAATCAGCGGCAATCTGCTGCGCCACGCACAGGAGGTTAAATTCTAGATACTGATGTTTAACTACTTCTCCAATCTACCTGTTCGCAACAAGCTCACGCTGATCATTTCGTCTGCAGCACTCTTCGCAGTAACCCTCAGCGGAATAATTACAATCATCACGCAAGCTCGAATTGCAACTAACGGACTTCAGCGTGAGATTGAGACAACCACCGAGCTCCTCGCGTCAAACATAGCGGCCTCGCTCTTTTTCGATTCTAAATCCGAAGCCCAAGCCACGCTTTCAACTCTTCGGTTCAAAACCCACATTGAGGCTGCGGCTCTTTACACCAACGACGGTGAAATGTTCGCCAAGTATGATCGCGCCGACATTGACCACAAACACCGGGAATTACCTAGGCCAGATGAATGCGGCACTTTTTCTCCATGTACGGCAGTCCAGCGAGACGTTCATTTAGACGGCGACACCATTGGCAGCGTGCTCATTGTGTCATCAAAAAAACCTGTTTTTTTCGCAATTCTCAGCTCGGCAATTACTGCAATACTGGCTATCATTCTGAGCACCGCACTCGCAATCAAGCTGGCACTCGGCTTCTTGCGTCGCGTTTCAGAACCGGTTGAAGCGCTGGCCAAGGTCGCGGAGAAAGTCTCTCGCACCGAGAACTACAGTCTTCGTTCGCAGAACAATAGCAAAGATGAAGTGGGCCAACTTTCACGCGGATTCAACCAGATGTTGGAGCGTATTGAGCAATCCGATTTACGACTTCGACTTACGACGGAAGAACTCTCAAAGCGTGTCGTTGAACTCAACATTGAAAAAGAAGAACGCGGCCTCGCTCAAGATCGTGAAAGGGGCTTACAGAAACGCCTTGCAGAGGCTCAACGGCTGGAATCTCAAAGCCTACGTGACGCCAAAGAGGCCGCCGAACAGGCAAATCGAGTCAAATCCGAATTCCTCGCCTCCATGAGCCATGAAATTCGCACACCAATGAATGGTGTGATCGGCTTCTCTACGCTATTGCGCGACACTGATCTGGACGAGGAACAGCAGGAATTCATCGATCTCATTCAGAATAGCGGCGATAGCCTACTACGACTGGTGGATGACATTCTGGACTTTTCAAAAATTGAAGCAGGTCGATTAGAAATCGTCAGACAAAACTTTGATATCCGCGAGCTCTTGGGGGAGGTAATCAAAATATCCCAAGAGCAATTGAAGGAAAAATCCGTCGACTTATTTATCAACATTGAAGAAGACGTGCCCACCTTTGTTGAATCCGACCCAGGGCGCATTAGACAAATTTTTCTAAATCTGATTGGTAATGCGATTAAATTTACCAATGAGGGCTCAATAGAAATACGTTTAGAGTTTATCGATTTTAATGAGAGAAGTGGGCCCAACGACAATATGGGATCGATCGAATGCTCGATCATCGACACTGGAATTGGGATTTCTAAAAGCGACCAGAAGCGATTGTTCCAGGTTTTCACACAGGTCGACTCTTCAACCACAAGACAATATAACGGCGTAGGCCTCGGCTTGGCCATCACGAAGCGCTTGTGTGAAATTCTTGGCGGATCAATCAAGTTAAAAAGTGAACCAAGCGTCGGTTCCACTTTCCACTTTTCCATACCCGTGCATTCCAATGCAGAGCTTGAATGTGCCCCCCTCCCGACATCGATAAAAAGGATCATTCCGCCGATTATAAACAGCGACTTGAAAACGCTAATTGTGGAAGACAATAGCATTAACGCAAAGCTACTCTCTGCGCAGCTCAAGAAAATCGGGCATTCTAGCGAAATTGTTTATAATTCAACTGAATGTATCGAATACATGAAAAATCATGATTATGATATAATTTTTATGGATCTGAACATGCCCGAAATGGACGGCTTTGAGCTGACCGCTCGCATTCGAGAACAAGAATCTAGCTCCAACAAGACCGATGTACCGCAATCGATTATTATCGCAGTGAGCGCTTGGGCCATGACAGGCATGAAAGAGCGCTGCATAGAGGCGGGAATGGATGGCTATCTATCCAAGCCCATTATTCGTGAAGAACTGTCCAAGTTGGTTGAAGAATTATCTAGCGAGAGGTGACTTAGAATTTCATTTGCACAGCAGAGTGACCCCACCTCACATCGACGGCACTGCTCACCTGCATCTCCGCCCGCCCGCCACACCGCTTACGTTGAGTGACCGATTCCCCGACTCGATAGCAACATTTAGGCGAAGTGATTATTGCATTTCGACTCACAAGCCCTTTGCATCTGTCTCATGTCAAAAATCATTTTTCAAAAATCTGGCGTTGAGCTGAACTGGGGCGGTAGCGAAGAAAACATCCTCGAACTTGCAGAGATCCATGACCTGGACCTCGCTTACGGTTGCCGGATGGGCAACTGCACTGCCTGCCAACAAAAAGTTATCTCGGGCGAAGTCGAATATCCGACGGGCCATACTGGCGAGCCCGATGAAGGGTATGCCCTGCTCTGTTGCTGTACGCTCAAGGGGCAAAGCGATCTTGTGATTGAAGCGTAAATCGTTGTATGAATCGACTACGGCTCACCTGTATCGGGCTCTGCGCCTGCGCCATTGTCTGCCTGTCCGCTTGTGATTCTTTGCCTGCGGATCCGCCTAAAACTGTAGAGACAGTTGATCTACAGAAATATTCCGGCCTTTGGTATGAAATTGCTCGCCTGCCGGTCCCGTTTCAAAAGGCCGATGATCAGGCTACTGCTAAATATACCCTCAACCGTGCGGGCAGCGTTGGGTTAATTAACACCGCAATTGCGCCTGACGGCACGACCCGTTCTGTCACTGGCAATGCTGTACCCGTACCAGGCTCAAATAATACAAAGCTAAAAGTCACCATTGACAACTTCTTTGCCAAGCTGTTCGGCGCACCTCCTGACTACGGGAATTACTGGGTACTGAAACTTGCAGACGACTACTCAGTCGCCCTTGTCGGCTCGCCAAGCCGCAAGTCGCTGTGGCTTTTGGCACGCACCCCGCAGGTACCAACTGCCACCCTAGAGCAGTATTTACAACATGCCCGCACACTCGGATTCACCACCGACACCATCATCATCAACAACGGCTTGGAGTAGGACAGCACTAGTCCTTCGCCACTTCAACCCGCTCAAAGCTCGTAGCAAGGCCGCTCGACGCGTCGATATCAATCAGGCAACCTGATATGCGGATATCGCCTTCTGCGACTGGGAAACGGCGCTTCATCCCATCTAGAAAGCTTGCTACCACTGCGTCCACCTCGCGGCCCAGCACGGACGCATAAGGCCCACACATACCAGCATCACTCATATAAGCTGTTCCGCTTGGCAGCACTCGGCCGTCCGCAGTGGGCGCATGTGTATGCGTGCCAACTACAGCAGCGACACGACCATCCAAGTACCAACCCAACGCGATCTTCTCTGAAGTCGCCTCCATGTGTGACTCTACGAACACCGCATCGCAGACATTTTTCAGCTCAGCCAGCTTCGTATCCACCATTTTGAACGGACAGCTCGACTTTAGCGTTAAATAATTGCGCCCCAGCACAGTCAAAATTCCGAGCCGAAAGCCATTTTTCTCAATAACTAAATGTGTGCGCCCAGGATTTTGCTCCGGTAGATTTGCTGGGCGACAGACTGCCTCCAGCTCGTCGATCTCATTTTCAAAATTTTTCTGGTCCCAAACATGATCACCCAAGGTGATCGCATCGACCCCGGCGGTGATCAACTGAAGCGCAATTTTCTTAGTAATACCGGCGCCACCCGCTGAATTCTCGGCATTTGCGATCACAAAATCCGCTCCAAGCTCAGCCCTTAACGAACCAATACGCTCAGCGACAAAGGTGCGCCCAGGACGCCCTACAATATCTCCTAAAAACAAAACTTTTGGCATGTCAGGTAAAGTGAAATGAAACAACGCGCCCCGCAAGGCTCTTCCGTGCTTGATTTGAGCGCTTTTTACTGTCTTTCTCCTTCATTTTTCCAAGGGGCATGTTTGCCCTCATCTCAAGAACACACTATAAACACCACAGTATAATGAAAACCGATACAGCAATCGACTCTCCTAAACAGGACGAAATTGGCCCCCAAATGAAGGGTGCTGATGTCTTGGTCGCCTCACTTGAGCGCGAGGGTGTGGATGTGGTGTTTGCCTATCCTGGCGGCGCATCGATGGAACTCCACCAAGCCCTGACCAAGAGTGAGAAGATCCGTACTATCCTACCTCGCATGGAGCAAGGTGGCGGCTTCATGGCACACGGCTATGCACGCGCTAAGGGCGAGGCATCCGTCTGCATGGCAACTAGTGGACCAGGTGCGACCAATCTCGTGACCTGCATCGCAGATGCATACATGGATAGTATCCCACTAATAGCGATCACTGGTCAAGTGTACCAACAGTTCATCGGCAAGACTGCATTCCAAGAAACTGACTTTTTCGGCATGACACTGCCAATCGTAAAGCATAGCTTCCTTGTCTTGGACAAAGAAGAGCTCCCGCGCGTGGTTAAAGAAGCGTTCCACATCGCCACAACTGGTCGCCCAGGGCCGGTCGTCATCGATATCCCGAAGGATGTGCAACAGGCAATGTTTCACCCAACCTTTCCCGAAGCGATCGACCTGCCAGGCTACCAAGGTGACATGACTCACCCGCATGCCAGCGACGAGGAACTCGTCAAGGTGCTTGATCTTATCGGCAAAGCCGAGCGCCCCGTGCTTTACATCGGCGGTGGCATTGTTTCTGCAGAGGCACACCTTGAACTGCGCGAATTTGCAGAGCTCACCGGGGTTCCTGTCGCGTCGACACTCATGGGCCTCGGTGCATTTGACGCAGAACACCCCCAGTCGCTCTATTGGTTTGGTATGCATGGCACTGTCGCTGGTAACTGGGCAGTCTGCGATAGTGACCTACTGATCTGTGCAGGTGCGCGCTTTGACGACCGTATCACTGGCCTGGTTTCCAAATTTGCTCCTAACTCCGAAATCGTCCATATCGACATCGACGTATCCGAGCACAACAAGAACAAGCGTGTACAACATGCGATTCATTCGGATGTGAAATACGCACTCACTCGCTTGGTCGAGCTTTGTAAAGAAGGCAAATTGCAGAAGCCTGACATCAGCGCTTGGATGAAGACTATTAACGAGTGGAAGGAAAAGTATCCATTCAGCTACGATAAGAGCGGCCACATTACCCAACAGGAAGCGATCGAAGCACTCTACGAAGAAACCAAAGGTGACGCGATCATCACAACAGGTGTTGGCCAGCACCAAATGTGGGCGGCACAGTTCTTCAAATTCCGTGAGCCACGCACCTACATCAGCTCTCTCGGCCTCGGCACGATGGGGTTTGGGTTACCAGCTGCCATCGGCGCTAAGGTTGCATACCCAGAAAGGCTCGTCGTCAATATCGACGGTGATGGCTGCTTCCTAATGAATGTACAGGAGCTTGCCACCTCAGCGATCGAAAAGATTAACGCCAAGTCGATCATTCTTAACAACCAACACTTAGGCATGGTTGTTCAATGGGAAGATTTGCTCTACGAAAGTGTCCGTGGCCAAACCATTCTTTGCGACAAAGAAAACATTGGCGGCCCCGACAATCTGGACGCTATTTACCCTGACTTCGTAACGATCGCCAAGGGCTTTGGCGTTGCTGGTAAGCGTGTCGTCAAACGAGAAGATCTTCGCGCTGCGATTCAAGAAATGATCGCTCACGATGGCCCTTACCTACTCGAAGTGATCGTGCCTTACACGGAGCATGTATTGCCGATGATTAAACAAGGCCTCTCCGCTAAGGAGATCCTAATCAGCTCGGATCAGTAAGCGACACTGCATCGTCACTTTCTAACGGGCTCTCGGATGAGAGCCCGTTTTTTATGCAAGTAGCCCCTGCCAATCGGTAGAAAGTCTTGAAATCAACTCGAACTCTAATCACTCCACAATGCTTTTAATCGCTCATCCAATGAAACAATTTCTTACCAGTACACTCCTGACAGCATTCACGATTCTATCCATCAGCGCCGATAGCGTTACCACAAAAGATGGCTCGGTACTCAACGGTACCATTACGCTGATTGACCAAGGAGATATTCATATTGAAACCGCCTATGCGGGGACTCTTATTCTCAAGCAGAATGAGGTCGAGACCTTGCAGACTGACTCACCTGTAGTCATCCGCCTGCAGAGCGGCACCAAAATGACTGGCCCTGTCACAGCCTCCAGTGGTGGCAAGCTCAAGATTGAATCTGCAGATGGTGTGCTCGAAACCAGCACCAGCAAAATTGCCGCTACTTGGGCACCAGGGTCAACCGATCCTGAAATCGAACGTAAGAGCCGCAAGTGGACCTACGAACTGGCGGCCAACCTCAGCGGAAAAAGCGGCAATACTGATAAATTTCACCTCGGCACAGAGCTCGACGTCAGTCTCAAAGGTCCAGACGACGAGCTTAGCTTTGGATTCGAATACGAACAAGGTGATGAGAATGACAATAAAACAGACGACCGTGCGCTTGGCAGTATCAGCTACGAAAGCTTTAACCCGAAGAATGTGGGTTGGTATGTGCAAAGCGCCCTAGAGACAGACAAAATTAGCGACATATACTTCCGCTCAACAACGGGTGGTGGCATAGCTTATCGCCTGATCAATCAGAATGCGCAGACACTCGTTGCTCGCAGCGGTCTGGGTTATCGCTTCACAGACTTCGAAAGCGACGGGGTCGATAACGAATCCTCCGCGACCTTGGAAGCGGGGCTCGAGCACACATACAAATACAAAGATTTGTGCTATCTGGAAAACAAGTTCTATTACTCACCTGCCATCGATGATTTTGGTAACTATCGTGCAATTCACGATAGTAGTCTAAGAATCCCAGTCGGTAACGGCGAAAGCTTTTGGATCCGCATGGGGATTAAAAACGAATACGAGAGTGAAACCTCCGCCGAAGAAAAAATGGATACCAGCTACTACACCAAGCTGATCTACAGCTGGAAATAATCACTGGTTCAATTGATACTGTTTCATCCCGCTCCTTTGAGCGGGATTTTTCATTGATTGACACTGATAGGCAAAGTTTCACATAGACGCAGACGTCCCTTACCTATTTTCAGTTGCTAATAGATTATGCACCCATCCCTATTGTTCATCCTCACTCCCTTAATTACTGCAGCTATCGGCTGGTTTACAAATTGGGTTGCGATCAAGATGCTGTTTCATCCCCGCCAACCGATTCAGATCCTATGGTGGAAATGGCAAGGCCTGATTCCTCGCCGCCAACTCCAACTCGCTGCGGAAGCTGCAGAGATTATCGAGCGTGACATCCTGCAACAGCACATGATTCTCAATGAGATCAAAAAAATCAACCTGGAGCCCTACCTCGAGACGACTGCCCACACCCTAGTTTGGGAGCGTATTGGCCCACAACTAAGAGCCATCCCCTTACTCGGCAGCTTTGTGAATGATGGCATATTGGAAAAATTCGAGGGCATCGCCTGCGCAGAAATCAAACATGAGGCTGGCCCTCTGATGGAAAAAGTCGCGACACAATTTGAGGCCTCCGTGGACTTAAAACAAATGATCGAAGACAATATCGCGTCGTTTGACCTCGAACACTTAGAAAGCATAGTCAATCAAGTCGCCAAACGAGAATTTCGCACAATCGAACGCCTAGGCGCGGCACTCGGTTTCGTGATCGGCTGCGTACAAGTCGCACTATTTTGGCTGACAGGTGCGATCACCTAATAAGACTTGATGATTCTCCGCCGCATATCGGCATCGCCAATATACGAGCTTGGGTACCAAGCGAATCAAGATGCCCCAGCAAGCAACGTATCCTTTATAACATGGCGAAAAAGATTGTCCAAATTCACCATAGCTTACATAGTCAATTTGTTTTAATTATCCTCACCTCAAATATATAATATTCCATGAAAAAAACGATCCTCATCGCACTCTCTCTCTGCTTAGGCTGTAGCCTTTTTGGCCAAGATTCGGCTGCGCAAGTGGATAGCATTAAATTTAAAAACCTGGATAACGACTGGGTCGAGATGGAGGTCAAGATCAAGGCCAACCGCAATACTGCTCCTGAGGCTAAGAACGAGCGATTTGTGGATAATATCAAGGTCTTGGGCTACTTCGCATATGAGCGCGACCGCAAAGCCAGAACTTTTGACTTCTACAAGGCCGAAGTTGAAGTGATCTCTATTGAGCAAGGCAAAACTGAAAACGTCTATTTCTATATGCCAGGTGTGGTCGTCAAACGCGACCGCCTACCCAAGACCCCCCCCTACTATTTCGTTGCACTTGAAATTAATGGTCAAGTCCTGCCAATTGATAGTCGAGCTTACTCAAAGAGTACCCTCAATGATGACACAATTCGTAGCATGAAAACCAAGGCAGATGCCGAAAGTGAAACAAATGACTTCATTCTCATGGCGAGCTATAATGCTCCTCTAGCTGCCATTGGCGCACGCCCAGATGTCAGGAATATGGCACCTCTCGTTATTCGTGAACCGAAGCAATAATCACGATTAGCAGATCCACTAACTTAGTTCCAAGCTGCCCCCATGTAAGTACGGCTCCATCCGTACAGCGTGGGGGTTTTTTGTGTACTCATTTCAAGCTTACGCTTACATCCTCGGCACTCAACTCCATGTGCTCTCGACAAAAATCCAACATATCTGTCTGTAGGGGCGCGACAAAGCTCACCGGTCCCTCTGGGAAATTAAATACATACCGATAACAATGTAGTGACTGACGCTTGATCGGTAAAGCTGCCTCCAAACGATCCGTCCAACCATGTTCAATAAAATCAATATACAGCGTCTCATCCGGACCATAAATCTTATCCCCAACCACACGGTTTTCTAAATACTCAGCATGCACGCGGATCTGATGTTTACGTCCCGTCTCTGGCTCGACACGGCAGAGCGTATAACCATGCCTTGAAATCAAAGGTATAAAATCAGTCACCGCAGTTTGCGAACTGCGATCATAACTCACCTCCGATTTTACAATCACTGGTCCACCCTTACGCCGTGCTATAGGCTCATTAACATGAATGGGCGTATCGATCTCGCCCTCGAGGATTGCCACATACTGCTTCGTCACGATGCGATTCTGAATCGCCATCTGAAACTTACGAGCCACTGACGGACGTTTTGCAAAAATGATCAAGCCACTGGTCTCGCGATCAAGACGCGCGACTAGATGTAACTTCTCCGCTCCAGTATACTCGCGCACAACGCCCACCAAACTTGATAATGGACCATTTTTCGAAGGGTGGCACACCAGCCAACCAGGCTTGTTGATAATCAGTAGGTTTTCGTCTTCCTGAACAATCCAGTCAGAAAATACCGCCATATCTACGAGTGGGGCCTCCTCGCCATATGGATTCATTTCGACCCTCCTTGGTGTACTTCTAAGCGCATCTTACGTAAAATTGCTCCACCAATTCGAGTCACCGCCACGATTGGAAACTTACTACCGAACCACGCGATGCACTGATTCTTCCATCCAGTCACTAACAGCGGCTTACCCTTTGCCAATGCGCTCAAAGTTAATTCTGCAACTGCTTCAGAAGACATATCCAAACCCCCACTGCCATCCGCACGCATCGGTGGCGTCTCAAATCCAGCGGATTTGAAAAAGTTAGACCTCGTTGGCCCGGGGCAGACTACCAAGGTACGTACCTTGGTGCCACGCAAATCCTCATCTAAAGCCAAGGTCCAATTCAGTACAAAGGCCTTTGTCGCACCATAAGTCGCTAGGTACGGCGTGGGCTGAAAGCCAGCGATCGATGCGATATTTACCACACCCCCGCCACGCTGCAGCAACTGTGGCAGTAACTGCGCAGTCAGGTCCACTATAGCCTTAATATTGAGATCGATCATATTCAGCTGCTTGCCTGCACTCAAATCAGCAAATCGACCATAGTCCCCAAAGCCGCTATTATTAAATAACAGCAACTCTCCAGGTCCTGCTTCGTCAATGATTCCCTGCAACTGTTGGGCAGCCGCAGCAAGTGCTATCGAATCACTCAAATCGGTTGGAATATGAATACCACACTCATCAAAAAAAACACCAGGCTTCGACCGCGACAGGTTACAAATCGTAGCGTTCGGAACCAACTTTATAATTGTTTGAAGCAGTGCAGAGCCAATGCCCGAGGAACCTCCCGTGACAATGATAACTGACATGCGCTTTAAATATTCGATGGGTGTGGACATTGTACTATGATTAAATGCCTAGCTCTAGACTCGAATCAATCATAACTGTACTGCCTCTCTACTTGCAAAGCCCCAGTGAGATCGAATTAATTGCGCAATCAATCTCAACTCGTTACCTAGAAATCTCAAATGACTTACCAGAGCTAAGAGATAACATACTGTAAACAAGATCGACAAGGGCGGAGGCTGGTTCCAAATTCGTGGATTTATAACGCACGCATGCGCTCATTACATGCAGCGAAAAGCCAAAGTAAGAGCAGCAAATTATGGATTTCAACGAAGCAAACTTTAAAAAGCTCAATCAATTCAAAGGAGAAGCACGCCGCTGGAAAGCGAGCAACAAAGAACAAAAGCCTCCCACGGTAACCAGAGGCAAGAAATCGCAGCCTCCGAAAAGAAAAAAGAAAGGTAAAGCCTAGCAGGCCATATCAGCTCCGACGCAGTTTAGAGAAGAGAGGAATCATTCCTAATATGTGCTAACTGATTATTATTAGTTCGGCTTTTACCGCTCCCCAGCCTTTCTTGAAGCAACTATCAAAACGACTTGTGCTACTTTGTTCTGCCAGATTCAAAGCGATGTTACCATCAATACCTTTTACCATCGAGTCAGCACCGTGCTTTCATTACAACCTAGCAGCTTCAGCCCGAGACTTTGTATTGGTTCCACCACTCGACCGTGTCGCTGTCGGCATTAATGCGGTGGGACTAACCACTGATTCCTTAGAGGCAAAACGTCCTTTGAAGCGCCGCGTTTTCTAAACTAAGCCTGCTGCTTGAGTTTGATAAAATGTTCCCAATCCGAATCATAGTTTTGATCGATCAAGGAGCTGATGAATGGCCGCCACCGCGGTCGCTCAGGTTTCTTCATTAAATGCATACTCGCCTGATGGGGTAAGCGATTTGCTTTTCGGGTATTACATGGGATGCACGAAGTAACAATATTTTCCCATGAGGTGCGCCCGCCTTTAGCACGTGGAATCACATGATCCATATTCAGCTCATGCTCTGCAAAATTGTTGCCGCAATACTGGCAGCGATATCGGTCACGCTCAAAAAGATTATCCCGCGTAAAGCGCACTTCTTGCATCGGCAATTTATCATACGAGCGCAGCAGTAATACTTTTGGCACCCGTACTCGCAACCGTACTGTTTGTACATAGGGTTCGTGAGCTGCAGGCTGTTCAAGCGCGGAAAGTTCCAACCACTCGGCAGCGTTCATCACTTGAAAGCTACCGTCACCAGTATCAATCACTTGTGCGTGATCCTGTAGTAAGAGACTAAATGCCCTCTGAGCACCGACGATGTTGACTGCTTGCCACAATCGATTCAGTACAAGGACTTTATATGTTAGACCAGTGCCCATCTGGGTCCTAAGGAGATAGCAACTATGCCGCTGCTGTCAAACAAGATAGAGCTATTGCGATACGTCGCCAACTGGGCATCCGTACAACTGCAATTTATTCATTATTATTTTTCGCATAATGATTTAAAAAAACGGAACGATGACGATGCATTCAGGTCTCATTTTAATTGCCATTATTAGCAATTCCATAAACCTCTCACCTTTATTCAGAAATAATTTATAGACAACAATTACATCGACATGAAAACATTCAAAACTCTTTCAATCACCGCCTTGCTTCTGGCGGCAAGTACCACCCACGCAGCATCTGAGGCAGAAATCCCAGCAACCAGCGTGACTGAGTCTACGGTAGCAGCGGCCCCGACCGCCGATACGGTCATCATCCGAGTCAATGGTGAGAGCATCACCCAAGGTGAGATCGATAGTATGGTCAAAATGGGGCTACAACAATTTCAAGCCCGCGGTCAGGCAGTACCACCAGAGATGCAATCAATGTTTCTTAAGCAAGCTGAAGAAAACTTGATTACACAAAAACTAATCTCTGCTGAAGTAGCAAAATCTGAGATCCTTATATCTGAGGAATCTGTCGACAGCACAATTAAGCAAATCGAGGGCTCAGTCCCCAATGGCATGACGCTTGAGGCGGCACTCTCGGCTCAGGGGATGTCACTCGAAGAGCTCAAAGACAACATCAAGGCCGATCTCGCTGCTAGAGAGCTCTTTGAGGCAAATACCGATGCAATCGAAGAAGCTAGCGAAACGGATGCCCAAGCATTTTATGATGGTAACGCACAGCAGTTCGCAAAGCCTGAAAACGCTGCAGCAAGCCACATTCTACTGGCCTTTGATGAGGGAGAAGACGGCGAGGCTAAAGCTGCAAAGAAAGCACAACTCGAGGGTATACGTGCCGAGATCATTGCTGAAAAAACCACATTTGAAGATGCCGCCAAAGCTCACTCAGGTTGCCCGAGTGGCGCTCAAGGTGGCTCGCTTGGTGAGTTTGGCCGCGGACAAATGGTACCCGAATTTGAAACTGCGGTATTCGACCAAGAGATCAACTCAGTGGGTGAAGTGATTGAAACATCTTTCGGCTATCACATCATCAAAGTCACAAACCGCAACGAAGGTGGCACGACTGCCTTCGATGAAGTTAAGGAACAAATCATCGCTTACTTAAACCAAACCGCACAAGACGAAGCGATTGGCGCTTACATCAAAACATTGCGCGATGGTGCCACTATCGAGCGTGCAGAAGCGATTCCAGCGAGCTAAGCTCTAACTCGAGCATACTATTTTAAGTAGGCAAGCATCTTCGGGTGCTTGCCTTTTTTGTTGTTATACAGAAAGAACGCCGAGTACCCAGCAGTCATAGTCAGTCGCTGAAATCAACCATCTGTGAGCTTATCGTTCGCGCACTTGGCGAATGCGAATCCATATCGAGGCTAAATCTATATCATCAACTCCTGAATGCAGACATCTAGGGCCTAAATTTAGATTAAAAAGTCAACAACTCATCCGGTCTGCGGATTTGCGTGCGGAACCATGTGCGCTGTTTTTTTACTAGATGATTGGTATTTTGTATAATCGCCGGCGCTAGTGCTTTGAGCTGAATGTCTCCTTTTAAGTACGATAACGTTTCGCGGTATCCAATTGCTGCAGCGGCGCTCGGATTACTCTCAATACCCAACTCACGCAAGCACTCCACTTCTTCAATCAAGCCTGCTTGCAACATCATCTCGACACGGCGTGAGACGCGCTGGCGTAAATTCTCTGCATCACGCTCGAGCAACACATAGCGCTTCTGAAAATCAGCATATGGCTCAGGGCGCGCCGCGAATTCTGCTTGCAGTGCCGGCAGCGACTTACCCGACGCAATGCAGCGCTCCAGAGCTCGCAAAACCCGGCGGGGATTGAGTCGGTCCAGATTACCAAAGCCCTCGGGACTGCGCTGCCCTAAATCTGCAACCAACCCTTCTAGGCCTTTACTTTCATACAGATCGGCAACTTGAGCACGAATGGTATCGGATACCACGACGATATCAATTACCGGAGCAAAAAAACTCTTTAGATAGAATCCACTGCCCCCTGTCACTACTACCGATTTTCCGCGCGCAAAAATATCTTTCACTGCAGCCTGCGCATCACGTACATAAGCGACAATGTCGTACGGCTTATCGACCTCATTGACATCAATCAGATGATGCGGCACGCGAGCCAACTCTTCAGGAGAAGGCTTGGCTGTACCAATATTCATCCCACGATAAACCAGCGAGGCATCGCACGACACGATCTCAGCATCATGCTTCTGCGCATAAGAGAGCGCATGTTCAGTTTTTCCAACCGCGGTCGGTCCAGTAATGATGTGTAAGGTTTGTGTCATAAGATTCGGTACAGAGCGTATGACAAGCTACGTTCCGATTTCCAACTACTTTTTAGACAAACCATCGTTCTGCATAGGACGGCATTCACGCTTGGCAAAGCCAACTGAGCCAGCAAGCATGTTGCACGTACATGTCTAAAGATCCTACCGAATACGACTGCACTACTTGTGGTGCCTGCTGTCGCAGCTTTCCGATCTTTGCTAATGAGGCGGACGCAGTGCGAGAGCCAGCCATTCGAAACGAAGCACGCTTGCTACCACAACACCTGCAAACCGATGACAAGGTCTACCAACTATTCCCTCTTCCTTTTCAAACACGCTGTCCTTATTTAAAAGCTGACGAACTCTGCCGTATTTACGCCACGCGACCCAATGTTTGCCGCCGCTTTGAAGCAGGCAGTAAACAATGTATTGAAGCCCG
>JAFMDL010000045.1 GCA_017857255.1 Puniceicoccaceae bacterium
CAACTTTTTTAGCGGGCGCTTTCTTCGCAGGCGCTTTTTTCTTGGCTACAACTTTTTTAGCGGGTGCTTTCTTAGTAGGCGCTTTTTTCTTGGCTACAACTTTTTTAGCGGGTGCTGCCTTCTTTGCTGCTACCTTTTTAACAGGTGCTTTTTTAGCTGTTTTTTTTGCGGTGGTCTTTTTCGCTGCTGACATAATCTGGTGTGTTACTAAAAAGGTGACTACTTGTTTAAATTTCTAGCTGGTGTGGTGTGGCAAGTTCGTTGCGAGCTGTTTTAACTAAACGCATAAGTGCTGGTTGCTCTGTGGGGGATGCGTTGGCGACTTGCTGTTTTAACCCGTTAAGCCGATTTTTTAAGTAGTTGTTATAGATATAGTTTAATTGTGTGTTGATTTCAGTTTCAGCCAAATCAGCTTCGATGTCTAAATCTCTCGACTGAAGGTCGGCCATAAGTTGGCGGTCTTCAATTGTTTCAATTAGATTTTCGATATTTGATGTGTCTGGGATAAGTCCCTCTCGCAGTTCGGCAAGGATCCGCTTGAGCAGGCGTCCTGCTGGTGATGAACTATTAATCCAATCGTAATCAATTATTTCGGAGATTGCTGCGCTGTGTTCTGGGAAGTGTAAAACGAGCCAAAGTAGCTCCCACGTCCCGTCTGTCAATAGTGTGTCTCTGCTGTCTTTGTGAGTGCTACCGAGCTTTAGGCCGCCTTGATTATTCGCCTGTGGCTTGGGGGCTTTTTTGAAATCTACTAATGCGGCGTGTGGATCGACATTAAGTAGTCGCGAGGTGGTTTGAATGTAATCTTCGCGGGCGACTTCTGAGGGCACGTGCTGGAGTAGTTCAAACACGTTGCGCAGTGCTGTGGTCTTTTCGTGGGTGCTAGGTGCGCGGCCATCGGGGAGGCTTTCGGAGACGGCGAGCTCAATCGCGCTCTTGGAGGCTTTGCGCAGCGGTTCAAGGGCTTCGGCGCCGTGCTGGCGCAGTAGGTCGTCGGGGTCGGCTTTTTCGGGCAAGAGTAGAAAGCGAAACTCGAGGCCAGCCTTGAAGGCGAGCGGGAGCGCCCGCAGTGCAGCTTTACGGCCTGCCTTGTCGCCGTCGAGCAAGCACTCTACTGAGCTTGGCTGGTAGCGACGCATGAGGTGTAGCTGATCGTCGGTGATGGCGGTGCCCTGCGGGGCGACGGCAGTGTGCAGGCCGACTGACCAACAGCGGATGGCGTCGAGCTGCCCTTCGACCAGCAGGAAGCTCGCGCCTTCTTTGAGGTGCGTGCGTGCGTGGTCCATGCCAAATAGAATACGACTTTTATGGAATATTTGTGTTTCAGGCGAGTTGACATATTTCGCTTCGCGCGCGGGGTCGTCTTCTGGAGTCTGCTCGAGCTGGCGAGCGGTAAAGGCAACCACGCGACCCTGCACATCACGGATTGGCACCATGAGGCGTCCACGGAAGCGTGATTTAAAATTGTCGTGGTAGCTTTCGTTGTCGCGGGCGAAAAACAGGCCGCTTTTATGCATCGCAGCGGTGGAGATGCCGCGCTCTTTAAAATACAGAGCCAGTGCGTTACGCGCGGCTGGAGCATAGCCTATTTTGACATCATCGGCAGTTTCCATCGTGAAGCCGCGTTGCTCTTGCCAGTAGCTGCGAACAGGTGCGGCTTCTTGTGATTCGGAAAACTGCTGGTGATACCAGGTGGTGGCCAGTTCGTGAATTTCAAAAATCTGCTTGCGAAGTGACACTTCCTCGCGAGAGGGGCCACCAGCTTCATATTCAAGAGTGATATTAAACTTCTTGGCGATGAATTCGATGGCTTCTGGAAACTCGAGGTTTTCGACCTTCATGATGAAGGTGAAGCAGTCGCCACCTTCGCCAGTGCTAAAGCATTTGTAGAAGCCGCGGTCGGGATGTACGTAAAATGAGGGGGTTTTTTCCTGTGTGAACGGGCTGAGGCCTTTCCATGAGCTACCAGCTCGTTTGAGTTCGACGTAGGGAGATACGAGATCCACCAGGTTCACCTGATGTTTTATCGTTTCAACTGATTGTTGCGCAATGCGAGCCACGTAGTGATAGAGTAGTGTAGGGAGCTAAAAAAGCTTTAGAAATTAACGTAACCGATCGAGGGCGGTTTCGGCCTCGGCGAGCAGTGGATGGTTTGGCGCTAGGTCGATGAAACGATTGTAGAGCACGATCGCAGTGGAATTGTTCCCACTAATTTGTTCATAAGCTCGAGCGAGTGAGAGAGTGATCTCTGGACTGCTTGGAAAACGGTCGTAGGCACCCTCTAGTTCAGCGAGGAAATCGACTGGCTTTTTAGTGCGTTGAATTGTGCGCAAATAGTCGAGCGTGTAGTCGATCTTTTCGGGGGCTAAGCGAGTCGCCTCGAGCGCGGTGGTTTCGGCATTTCTAACTTGGCCATCGAGGCGATAGGCGAGTGAGAGTTGGTTCCAAATATTTGCTTGGTTGTTGGCGCGGCCGAGCGCTTCCCAGTAGAGTTGAATGGCTTTTTTATAGTCGTGTTCCATCGATGCAGTTTCGGCATTTGCGATTAACTGCTGGAGGCTTAGCGGCGCATCGGTGGAGTCGAGCTCGGCTGTTTCGCTGCTGACTGCGATGGAGTCCGCATTCGATGTGTCAGTCGTTGTGCTTGACTCCGAAGGTAGTGCTTCTAAGGCGGGTGTGTTGGCGAAGGCTTCGGCCATTTCCATATCCGCGATGACTTCTGCTTTGCCAGTGGCAGCTTCGTCGAATGGGAGTGTGGTACCAGCGCTATCCGAATCAGCGGCAGTGGTTGCTTTGCTTGGCGCTGTTGCGTCTTTCGCCGCGGCGGCAGCTTTCGATTTGGCTAGTTCGGCTTGCATGGTTTCTTGCGCGACTCGCCAGCGATCAAGTTCGCCACGAGCACTGGCCCATTGGCTGGCATCGAGTGCCCCGGGAAATTGTTTGTCGAGCTGATTGATGACGGTTTCAGCGGCTGCCCATTTTTGCTTGCGGAGGTGGATTTCGGTTAGGCCCAAGAGCCCTGTCAGTGCGTTGGGGTCATCGCTATTGGCAGCAATCTTTAACCAGCGCTCGGCTTGAGGGAGGTTATCCAGTTGCTTAAACAGTGTGCCGATGGCAGCTGCGGTGCTTGCGGAAGGTGCTTGGTTTTCTGGATCGACCGCTTTGAGGTAGGCGTCGAGTGCGACTTGAGGTTGTTGAGCTTCAGCGCGAAGTTCTCCAAGGCGAATCCAGAGCTCGTTGTCAAGCGCACTGGGTTCAACTAATGCGAGTGCTTCGAGCAGCTCGCGTGCGGCTTCAAATTGGTTGGCCTTTTCCTGTGCGCGGTAGGTTTGGTACAGCAGTTCGATGTTGTCTGGCGTGAGTCGCTGAGCGGCACTCAGGTAGAAGGCGGCTTCCGCGGTGTTACCGAGTGTCTCATAAATGCTACCGATCTCTCGAAGAATGATCGTGTCGTTGGGGTAGGATTCTGCGAGGACTTCGAGCTTGGAAAGCGCTCTGGCATCGTCACCAGCGGCACGGAGCGAAATGACCTCATTGAGGCCTTGGATTCTCTTTTCTTCGGGCCCAGTGCAACCTGCTGCGAGTGCGAGTGTCAGAGCTGTCAGTATGAAGATTACTTTTTTGGTGTTTGCTTTTAGCATAAGCAGCAATTTGTTGCGATGTGTGTGTATTTCAGCAGATAAGACCACGGTGTTCTCGTCACTTTCGTTTCCCTCGTTTGGGTGTCAAGTGGATAGGCGTTTAACGGAGCGTGATTTGCAGCTGATTTGCACTGTTTTTAGGGATCTAGCTCTGTTTGTTATTGGTTTGATGCCGTTATTGTTAGAGGCGCAGGATGAGTTGGCTCCACGTGGTCCCTTGGGCTTAGTCTGGGAAGCGCCGATCAACGAGGAAGCAATGTACCACTCTGCAGTGGCGGCCTTGGTCGAGACTTATGAAGCAGCAGTGGGTGTCGAGCTCACCGCCGGTGAACGTGGTAGGGTCGGCATTAAGGTGAATACTCGAAGCGGGCGTGGGTTGAGCACACCACTGCAATTGTTGCGTGCGGTGATTGATGTGCTGGAGGCACGCGGATTTGGGCGGGAATCGATTATTATTGTGGATTACTCGGCGCATCAACTTCGGCAAGCGGGGATTATGCCATTGTTGAGTTCTGATTTGGGTGATTTTGAGGGCTGCCAAGTGTATGCTTTGGATAGTGAGCAGTATTATGATGTGGATTGGTTTTACGATAGCCCATTGCCACCTAGCATGAGTCAAGAGCCCCAATTGTTGGGCGATTTTGGGCGTGGCACGAATCCACTGGAGGAGCAGGTCAAAGATCGTAAGAGTTTTTTGGCCGCGCCCTTGCTGTTTGATGTCGATTTCTGGGTAAACTTAGCGGTCGGCGTTGATGACCAGGCGTTGGGGGTGGATGGAGCGCTGGCCAATGCAACTTTATGGAATGTGAGTAACAGCCAGCGCTTTCTTGGTAATGAGGCGACTGCCTCTGCGGCGGTTGCAGAGATCGCCGCGATCCCAGAACTAAGCGAGCGGATGGTGCTACATTTTGTATCTTTAGATCGTTACCAGTACATCGGTGGTCCGCGTTTCAAGTCACGCTATTCGCGCTCAGAGCCGCTTTTATGGATGAGCTCCGATCCAGTGGCGATTGATCGCTTGCTGTATGATCGAATGAACGAGCACCGCTTGTTGAATGGCTTTCCTGAAATCACGCCATTGCCTCGGCAGTTCCCCTTTGCTGCAAGCCTTGGCCTTGGCTTATACCAAAGATCAGAGATTCAGGTGCAGCGTTTAGCGAAGATCGATCTCGTCGAAAGCGACGAGTTATTGTTGAACTCGATCGAGACCGAGTCTGCAGACTAAGAACGCGCCGCGCGAATTAATTTCGAATCAACGCAGAAACGCCTTGAACTGAGAGGCAAAGCTTCATTCTTTGATGATTATGCAAATCGCGGACTATTATCCGATTCTTATACAAATTTTAATCGCTGCCAGTATTGGTGTAGTGGTTCTTGTCGCGTCGCATGTGTTTGGCCAACGTGGCACGTCAGTTGGACTTAAGGATGAGCCGTACGAGTGTGGTATGCTGGCACAAGGTTCAGGGCACGCGCGTTTTGCGGTGAAGTTTTATGTGACTGCCATGCTCTTTATTTTGTTTGATATTGAAGTCATCTTTTTGGTGCCATGGGTGTTGGTATTTCGTGAATTTTTAGCTGCGAACTTGCCGATTTTATTACCGATCTTTTTCTTTCTTTTCGTCTTAATTCTTGGGCTGTTCTATGAGTTGAAGAAAGGCGCAATTGAGTGGGAAAACTAAATGTAAACAGGATGCTCTGTTCCGCATGCTAAATCTATCGATAAATTTCAAACTGCCAGAGTCCTCTCTTATTTTTATTTGCCCTAACATTTTTCTTTAAATCCTTTGACAATAGACACTTACGGTTCACATATAAGTTATGCGTATTGACCGCTACATCGCTCAAACTCGTGTGATCGATATCGAAAGCACAGACTTCAAAGGTGCGTTGTCAGAATTGCTGAATGCCTGTGAGTTGCCTAAAGGGAAGAAGTTGACTAAAAAAGGGCTATTGAACGATCTGCTAGATCGGGAAAAGCAAATGACGACTTACCTCGGTGGCGGGGTGTGCTTACCGCACGCACGAGTGCCAATGAAGCGCAATTATATGATTGCGGTAGGGCGTTGCCCAAATGGCCTGAGTTATGAGGGGCATAATGAGTATCAGAATATCCGCTACGTCTTTTTACTGCTCGCGGCGGAGAATGCGCGCAGTTACCTCTACAGTCTAGCGTCTCTCGCTCGTGTCTTTCAGGATGTTGCTTGTATGCAGCGTTTGAATGCGGCAAAGACTCTTCCCGACTTTCGCCGCGAAGTAAAATCCGTGTTCGGAGGAGATGGTGCGAAGCCGCGGCAACGCCACAATCGGTTTAATAATCTGATTCTAAAAGAGGCCGCCAAAATTGCTAAGGGCGCGAATTGCACCTCGGTATTGGTTTTTGGGGATACCTTTGGTGGTGGTGTCGAAGTGGGGCGAGTGTTTAAGGATTTTAAAACAGTACTGATTGCGCACGGCACTTCAGATTCGGCCTCAGAGCGCAATGATATCGATGCGATCTTACCGATCCGCTCATATAGTAATCACCGCTTTTCACAGTTACGTAGTGCGGTGCTGATCGGCTTGACGCGTGGTATTTTCTCCAGCAATGAGCGCCTCTGCTGCGTTGGTGGTCTGCCGCAGAGTAATCAATTTGATAGTATCACAGTGGTGGATGTAGAGCGTGAATTTCAGACGATGCTGATGCAGAAATCAAATATGCTGCCCTCTGGCGTAAAAGCGGAGGTAGTCGAGCGAGTGTTAGCCATTGCTACGGAGCTTGCGGTCGAAGGGCGCGAGGGACATCCTGTGGGTTGCCTATTTGTGCTTGGCAATGCAGATAAAATTTCGGACTACACCAAGCCATTGATTCTTAATCCATTCTATGGCTATAAGGATGAGGATCGTAACATTTTGAATCCGTTTATGGATGAAACGGTCAAAGAGCTCTCGTCGATTGATGGTGCATTCATTATCCGAGGTGATGGGGTGCTAGTGTCTGCAGGATCTTTAATTCACGCCCCAGACTACAATCACAACTTACCTAGCGGGCTCGGTAGTCGCCACGCAGCTGCTGCCTCGATTACGCAAGTAGAAGATTGCCTCTGCGTCGTAGTATCTGGCAGCACTGGGCAGGTAACGCTCTTTCGTCGCGGCGAGATGTTACCGCTGATCGAAAAAGCACTGGTGCGTGATAGTTAGGGCTTCGCCGTGCGAAGGGTTGAAGGTACGAAAGTTCGGGTGGGTGAGCAGGTTTAAAAGTCTTTTGGTCGCTTGACGCTTGAAGAGATACGAGATTAAACCTTTCTACTATCCTACATTTTACTTTTATACTTTACCATGTCCCGTATCGAACAAGCTTTTGCTACCGCTCGCGCCGAAAATCGAGCCGCTTTTGTCGGCTATCTTTGCGCAGGTGATCCCGACTTCGACACCTCTGTCAACGCCTGCCGTGCGGTGATTGAGGCAGGCGTGGATATTCTCGAATTGGGGGTGCCCTTTTCGGATCCCCTGGCAGATGGGTTGACGAATCAGTTGGCCGCTCAGCGTGCGCTGGATAGTGGTAGTACGAGTGAGCGCGTGTTGGATTTGGTCAAAGCGGTGCGCGCTTTCAGCGAGGTGCCGATTGTGTTTTATACTTACTACAACTTGGTTTTTGCGCAGGGCAGCGATACATATGCGGCGAAGGCAAAGGCTGCGGGGGCCGATGGTTTATTGACCTTGGACTTGCCGCCAGAAGAAGCAGGCGAACATCTTGCAGCATGTGAGAAGCATGGAATGCAGACGGTTTTTATCGTCGCACCAACGACTCCAGATGAGCGACTTGAGAGGATTTGCAAAGCTGCAACTGGGTTTGTCTATTACGTCTCGCGTGAAGGTGTGACGGGTGAGCAGGCTTCGATGTCTGACAACATTAAAGCGCGCGTCGATGTGATTAAGCAACACACTGACATGCCCATTGTGGTTGGTTTTGGAATTTCTAATGCAGGCCACGTGGCTACCGTGGCGCAAGCAGCAGACGGGGTTGTTGTTGGCAGTGCGATCGTCAATTGCATTGCCGAGAATGTGGGCGATGCCGGCGCCATTGAAAATGCTCTAAGGGCGAAGATGACTGCGTTGCTGGAAGCCAATGCATTGAGTAAAAAAGCTGAATAGTGCTACTCTTTCAATCAGGACTTATGGGTTCGTGATTGATTGGATCATTACGCCAAGCTCAATTGCTGCATCTGCATAGATATTAGGAGCTGCCTGAGGTTCGATCGTGCTGTCGGGTTCTGCTTGGCAAAAGCTGGCCTCGAGCTCGTTGATCGATATACCTAGACTATTTGCAGCCGCTCGCATTGCGGCACCTAAGCCGACCGAGCCGCTGACGGCTAGGCGTTGTACTTTGACTTGGAAAATGTCGGCAATGATTTGCGCAATCGCATCATTTTTGGATGCCCCACCAGTCAGGAAAATAATCTCAGGCTGCAGATGCATCCAGTCAGTACGTAGCTTCATATTTAGAAACTGACCTTCGACGCAGGCGCGGATTGCAGCATCACCATCTTGCCATGCTTCGAAGCGGTTACTGCCGTTGAGGATAGGTGCATCGATTGTGACACGGGGACTACTCTCGGGGCTAAAGAAGGGTATCATGCGATTGCCATCGTTGCCGCTTGGTGTGTTGGTTAGTGCAGCCGAGAATTGATCCCAGTCGTACCTAAATGTATCTTTGACCTTTTCGCGAGCGAGCGATCCGTTGACGAAGCACTGCAAGGACATGGAGCCCCCACTTGGGTTACCAAATACGTGACCGCACCCTGCGGGGTCGGCAACGACCTCGGGCATGGCGGCAAAGAAGGTATCGGAGGTGCCGAGAGAGACGACAAGTTTGCCGGGTTGGCTAGCGCCCATGCCGACTAGGCTACTTGGGTTGTCGCCGGTAAAGATGGTGACAGGCACCCCGGGTGCGAAGCCATATTTTTTCACGAAGTAATTGCTCAGTGTGCCTGCGATGGTGTTACCTTGCGCGATCTTTGGCAGCTTTTGGATTAAGTCGGGAGCAGTCGCCTGGAGTAAGTCGGAGTCCCAGTCCCAAGTCGTTATATTGACTAGGTTCATGCCTGCACCGTCACCGGTGTCGATCGGGGCATCGCCACCAATGAGAACGCTACAGAGGAAGGAGCTCACGAGGTGGATGCGTGTGGTCTGTGCGTAGGCTTGCGAATCGCTTTTGTAAAAGCGCCTGATTTGTGGGCCAGTAAAGCGCTCGATGGCAGTCGAGCCTGATTTGGCGCAGACGGCATGATCGCCTCCGAGGCTTGCAGTTATTTCGTGGCATTCGTCGCCGGTTGAGCTATCCATCCAGATCGGCGAGGTAGCGCGTGAGAGTGTCGGTGCGAGTTGTGCGGTGAGAGAATACTCAGTCGAGAGAGTTTCGATTTTATTGGACCACTGGTCATTTAAATAGACTGATCCATGTTGCTGGCCGGCGCCAGAAAGTGCGCTGACTTTGGAAAGGTCGCACTGTTCCGAGAGGTTCTGTAGCAGAATTTCAAGTGCATCCAGCCACATGCAGGGATCGGAGTGGACTTCGCCGTTGGCACCATCCGGAATAAAACCTGAGGGTGCATTATAGCGTGGAAGTTGCGCACCAAAATTAACGGATGCTTCCGCTACTACCGTACCGCTGGCAATGTCGATAATAAGTGCGGAGCAGCTTTGGGTGGAGGAGTCGAGGCCGAGTGCAAACATAATATTAGATCAAATAAGGACGTAGCGCGCTGAATGTCGAATTGTAGAATGAGTCCCGCGATACCCCGAGTGAGAGCGAGTGGTGCATGGGAAACACTACAAGTGTTACTGATGAATGATGCATGCGGTCGCTACATCCAAAAAGGTGGTCGAACATCGAAAATTGAATAGCTGCAATTGAACGATTCAACGCATGGGGACTCGATGTTCGACCTTCCTCAATAATATTTAGATAAATTCGTTCAATAGGTTTTCCATCATTTCCTGACGGCCGCTTGCAAGGATTGGCTCCGGATTCGAGAGTGCATACTTCTCAAGGTCTTCAAAGGAAACTTCACCTGCTTCGATCTTGGCGCCAATGTCCTTGTCGAAGGTACTGTAGCGGGCTTGAACGAAGTCTCTCATGCGTCCGTCTTGGCGTATCGCATGGGCGATCTTTAGGCCTCTTGCGAAGGCGTCCATGCCGCCGATGTGTGCGTGCATGAGATCGATCGGCTCGTGTGATTCACGGCGACGTTTCGCATCGAAGTTGAGACCGCCCGTAGTTAAGCCACCCATCTCGAGTACGACGAGCATGACTTGCGTGGTCAGATAGATGTCTGTCGGGAACTGATCCGTGTCCCAACCGATGAGCTCATCGCCGCGGTTGGCATCGATACTGCCGAGCATGTTTGCATTGGTGCAGACTGTCAGCTCGTGCTCCATGGTATGCCCTGCAAGTGTGGCATGGTTGGTTTCGATATTGAGCTTAAAATGATCCATTAAGCCGTATTCACGCAGGAAGTTAAGGCAGGCTGCCGAGTCGGAGTCATACTGGTGAGTGGATGGTTCGCGAGGCTTTGGCTCGATGTAGAAGGGGCCGTCGAAGCCGATCTTCTTGGCGTGGTCGACTGCCATATGCAAAAATCCTGCTAGGTGGTCGAGTTCACGCTTCATGTTGGTGTTGAGCAGCGATGCGTAGCCTTCGCGCCCGCCCCAGAAAGTGTAGCCTAGGCCGTCGAGTTCTTTAGTGCACTCAAGTGCCTTCTTTACCTGCGCTGCAGCATATGCATAGACCTGTGCATTGGGAGATGTGGCGCCGCCTTGAGAGTAGCGCGGATGCGAGAATAGGCAGGCAGTTCCCCAAAGTAGCTGCACGCCAGTGGCCTGTTGCTTTTCTTTTAGCTTTGCAACAACCGCATCGAGCGCTTTGTTCGAGGCGCTTAAATCGTCGAGTTCGGGCGCGATGTCACGATCGTGCCAGCAATAAAAGTCGATGCCAATTTTTTCCAGAAATTCAAAGAAGACGTCGACGCGGGCGAGTGCATTTTCTGTGGAGTTAGAGCCGTCATCCCAAGGCATTTGAGCGGTGCCACCTCCGAATGGGTCGGCGAGTTCGTTACGCATGACGTGCCAGTAGGGTGCTGCGAATCGCAGATGATCCTTCATCGACTTACCATCGATCAGTGCTTCTGGATTGTAGTGCTTAAAAGCAAGTGGGTTTTTTGAGGTGGTGCCCTCATATTGGATTTTTTGGCAGTCGAAGTATTGCATAATTTTTTCTGAATGACTTTTTGGGATTAAGAGATGGTGTAATATAGTCGATTTTTTTAGACAGATAAACCGCATATTGCGTATATATTCTGTTGATTTACGACAGATTGTTGGTTGATGTAGTGCTACGATGGCAAAACAAGTGGCAATTGTAATGACTGAGGTATTTCTGCGACGATTGACGCCGTCGTTAATCCCATTTGTGCGTCGGCAGCATGACTTTCGAATTCTGAGTATACATCGGCCCATTGATGAGTTATCTGCAATGTTGAGTAAATTGAAGCCGAGTGGATTGATTACTGAGTGGTTACCTGATGTGACTGAGGCACTGTTGGAGCTCAAATTACCAACGGTGATCGCTGATACGGACATGCAGTATCCTGGTGTGGCGAGTATCGATGTGGACGATTGGCAAGTCGGCGCGGAGGCTGCGCGTGTGTTTGCGCAAGCAGGTTATCGGAGTTTTGCTTGTCTGGGCAATTCAACGCCATATTCGCGCCAGCGCATCGAGGGCTTTAAGCGTGAGTTGGGTGATACCGCGCAGATTGCGACACATGAGGAATGTGCTTTTAATGAAGTGCGCTATAGTGAGGATTTCGAGCAGCCGCGGCAGGCGCTTCGTGCGTGGTTGGAATCGTTGCCCAAGCCAGTGGGAGTGTTTGCGGTGCATGATCCACTCGGCCGTTTTTTGTGTGGAGCCTGCCGACAAATGGGCATTCGTGTGCCTGAAGAGGTGGCAGTGATTGGGGCGAACAACGATGAGTTAGTCTGTGGTCTGAGTTATCCAATGCTGTCCAGTGTGTCGATCCCTTGGGATACGATTGGTGAGGCAGTGGGCGATGCGTTGCATTCGCTATTGGCTGGTGAGACGCCACCTGCTGAGCCGCTGCGCGTGCCGACTGGAGGAGTCGTATTGCGACACTCGGCCAATCATCTCGCGGTGGAAGACCCCATCCTGCGGCGAGTAATGTCTTATTTATCTGAGCGTATTCAAGATCCAATTACAATCGATTTACTTTGCGGTGAGTTAAATATCGCTCGTCGTGGGTTGGAGCGAAAGTTTCGAGAGTTTTATCAGTGCACTCCATGGGAGATGCTCTGTCAGCTTCGTGTGGCTCGTGCGAAGCAGTTGCTATCGCAGACAAATCATCCTATTTCGTTGGTTTCTGAGTTGTGTGGCTTTAATGATCCCGAGCGCATGGCAGTCGTTTTTAAGCGGGTGGAGGGTATGGCGCCCTCAGCATTCCGGCAAGGTGTTCGTGGTTAACTAAGCCAAGGACAGTTGCTTCTATGGTTGACCAAAGGAGTGTATTTACCACCGTGTTTATAGCGTATCGGAGTTTTCGATCGTTTCGAATTTTTATGAGAAAATGAGTATTGTGAAACCAGAAGACGACTGGATTGCTTGTCCATCTTGCGATCAGTTGTTTGCAATTGGTCAGATGCAGCATGGTGAGACGGCGCGTTGCTGTTCATGTAATCATCTGCTCAGTACTTATCGGAATAAACCGTATGAATCAGTAGTGGCTTACTCGATCAGTGGGTTGATTTTTTTAACATTGGCCTGCTCTAATCCCTTTATGTCCTTTAAGTCCAGTGGCCTTGAAAGCGTGATGAGCTTGCCTCAAGCAATCTCTCAGATTCGTGGAGAGGGGATGTGGGATTTGGCGCTTTTGGTAGCTTGTTTTATTATGATTATTCCGGGACTCGTATTGGTTCTGGCAATGTTTTTAGGGCTCTCGCTGGCACTGGGATGGCGTAATTGCTGGGCCAAGGATGTGGCGAAAGTAATTTTTCATCTGCAGACATGGAGCATGGTGGAGGTTTTTTTTATCGGAGTGTTAGTCAGTTTATTTAAAATTGCCCACATGGCCACTGTCGGGATCGGGCTGGCATTTTGGAGCTATGCGGCTTTTGCCATCTTTTTTACTTTAGCACTCTCCAGGCTTGATACGTATCAAACATGGAAGCGTTTGGAGGAGTTGGAGGCATGAAGCGCATCACGGCAATGTCTCGAGGGTTGGCTTCTTGCCACCTGTGCCAAAAAGTTGCGAGTTCTCAGCTGCATCACTGTCCGCGTTGCGGGACGGCGCTGCATCTGCGAAAAAGAGATAGCATCAATCGAACGCTGGCACTACTATTGACCGCATGTGTGCTCTACGTACCGGCCAATGTGTACCCGATTATGATTACAGATCAGTTGAGTAGCTCATTAGAGAGTACGATCCTAGGAGGGGTGGTATTGTTAATCCAGATGGATTCGATTCCAGTGGCAGCAATCATTTTTATTGCCAGTGTGATGGTTCCAATCGGCAAGCTCCTTGCGTTGTTTTATTTATGTTGGACAGTTAAGCGGGGCTCGTCGGTGAGCCCGCGTCAACGCAGCGTTGCCTATCGAGTGACGGAATTGATAGGGAAATGGTCGATGATTGATGTATTTGTTGTTTCAATCTTAGTAGCGTTGGTGCACATCGGTAAAGTTTTGGTGATTCGTCCAGGAATAGCGTCGATTGCCTTTGCCACGTTAGTCATCGTAACGATGATTGCGGCCGAAGGGTTTGATCCGAGACTAATTTGGGATAAAGAGGAAGAACAATATGACTGATATCGCAGCGCCGACTATTGATACCCGTAAAAGACTTTCAGTGATTTGGATGATTCCGCTGGTTGCGTTAGCCCTAGGCGTTTGGATGGTGGTTCACGCGAAGTTGTCTGAGGGGCCTGTGGTTGAGATTCATTTTGCAACGGCGGAGAGTATAGAAGCTGGAAAGACCAAGGTGAGATATCTCAATGTGGAGGTTGGGCAAGTCGAAGAAGTCAGGCTCAGCGACGATATGAAAGGTGTGGTAGCCATGGTTCGAGTCGACCAAGATGCGAGGCATTTATTACGCGAAGAGACTCAGTTTTGGGTGGTTCGTGCGCGCGTCGGCGCTGGCAATATTAGTGGCTTGGGAACTTTGCTTGGTGGCGCGTATATTGAACTCTCGCCAGGGGGGGGTACCGTTGAGCAACGAAACTATGTCGGGCTGGAAACACCACCCTTGACGCCGGCTGGTGCACCAGGGATCAAGCTGAACTTATTGAGTGAACATGCTGGCTCGGTGAATACTGGTGACTCCGTGCTGTATAATGGATATGAAGTCGGGCGTATTGAAGGCATGGGTTTCGATGATGTTCTTAATCTCGTGCGCTTTGATGTGTTTATTGACGCACCCTTCGATAGATTGATTAACAGCTCGGTGCGTTTCTGGAATATCAGTGGTATCTCGGTGAGCGCATCGGCAAGTGGTGTTGAAGTTCAGACCGGCTCACTAGATACCATATTACTGGGAGGCGTCGCGTTTCATTTACCGGAAGGTGCCCATGCTGGTTTACCGGTAGAGAGTGGAGCCGATTTTAAACTCTATGATAATTTTTCATCGATGCAGGAACAGCCATATCAGCACTCGATCGATTACGTGGTTGAGTTTAGTCAATCACTACGTGGATTGTTGCCAGGTGCGCCCGTTGAATATCGCGGTATTCCGATTGGAACTGTAAAGCGTATCATGGCTGCGGAAGTAATCGCGGACATCCATCAGAAAAATGGAGCACCTATTCCAGTTTTAATTACGATCGAACCTGGCCGAGTCGGTCTACCAGATACTGCTGAATCGGTAGAACTCATCCAGCAAGATGTTGCCGATAGTGTCTCGCAAGGGTTTCGTGCGAGTTTGGAAATCGGGAGCCTGTTGACAGGCAGTCTATATATTAATGTTGATTACCATCCTGATGCTGAGTCAGAGGTGATGGGTGAATACGCTGGCCGTGCGTCGATACCATCGATTCAGACTGGTTTGGGTCGTATCGAGGAACAGGTCATTGAATTTTTATCCAAGGCCAATGAGTTACCCGTTGCAGAGACGCTGAAGAGCGTCGATACCATGGTCAATTCGTTGACCGAGACATTACGCTCAATGGACGAATTATTGAGTGATCGAGAGATGCAACAGCTTAGTGCCGAAATGATGGCTGCAATCAAGGAGTTGAGGAGCGTCCTGACTGGACTCTCACCGGAGGGTCCAGCGTTTCAATCGTTTGAAAGTAGTGTTGGAAAGCTGAATGAGACACTCGCGAATTTGGACGAACTAACGCGTACCCTGAAGGATCAGCCCAATGCGTTAATTTTGCCGACTAAATTCCCAGCTGACCCAATCCCAGGAGCCACTTACTAATGCGAACATTACTCTTATTTCTTATTGCACTAGCGAGCTGGCTCGTGAGTGCCTGCTCAACGACGCCGCAGACACGTAGCACTTATCTACTGCGCTCCGAAAGTCAGCACGAATCAGGGCCTCTGCAGGTGGGCAACGAGTATTTGGGTGATGTCAAAGTGGCGAGCTACATCGACCAATCGGGGTTAGTGCTAGAGTTAGCTGATGGTGTGGTGTATGTAGCAAAACAGCATCATTGGGCCGAACCATTACGCACCAGTTTACGTGAGTTGTTGAGTGTTGAGATCGCTGCAGCAACTGGGCGATCACTAGGCGTGCCGGCTAAAGATGGGACGCGAGTCGAGGTTAAGGTCAGCCAGTTACACGGTGATGCTGATGGCAATGCTGTGCTCATTGCACAATGGAGCCTGAGCTCGACGGAGATGACTCAGGCGTATCAATTCAATCAGAATTTAGCACTCGAGGGTACTGGTTATGCAGCATTAGTTGCGGCTGAACGCGCGCTCTTGGTACAGCTTGCACGGTCTATTGCAGCTGAATTAAAGTAGAAAGATCACGTGGATTTGATGGCAGTAAATACTCTAATATTTTAAAAGTATTTACGTATAGAGACTAGTTTAGTGCGCGTATTATCGGCGCATGTAAACTTGTATGACCCTACGGAGTCATGCTCATAGCGGCATGTTGCTGTTGAATGGTATTTTTTGACTATGTGATGAATTGGATCACTCTACAAAAAAATTATACGAGCAAGGAAT
>JAFMDL010000008.1 GCA_017857255.1 Puniceicoccaceae bacterium
CTTAGACCAATCATCTTGGAGCGCGGCAAAGACGCCTCCGCGCGCCGTTTTGACCTCGGCCCAATCCTTAAAAAAGGAACTGTAATCGAAGACTCTAATTATTGCTTCGGTGAAGGCGGTGCCGGCACCTTCTCTGACGGTAAGCTCTACACCCGCGCCAAAAAGCGCGGCCCTATTCGCGACATCTATGAAACACTCGTCGCTCACGGCGCACCCGAACGCATTCTCATCGATGCACATCCACACATCGGTTCTAACCTGCTGCCGAAGGTGGTGATGGCAATGCGTCAATCGATTCTAGACGCGGGCGGCGAAGTCCACTTCGGCACTAAAGTAAACCAATTTATTCTCAAAGATGGCCAGATTCGCGGTGTCTCGACTCTCGATGGTCGTGAATTTGTAAGTGACCGCGTAATCCTGGCCACAGGTCACTCCGCTCGGGACATCTACCAGCAGCTACAGAGCCAAGAAGTACGTCTTGAACAGAAACCTTTTGCCGTCGGGGTGCGCATCGAGCACCCCCAGTCGCTCATCGACAGCGCACAATACCACACCCCAGTCGGTCAAGCTCGCCCTAATTTGCTACCAGCTGCCAGCTATCGCTTGGCAACTAAGATTGATAACCGTGGCGTGCACTCCTTTTGCATGTGCCCGGGAGGCTTTATCGTGCCAGCAGCGACAGAAAATGACGAAGTCGTTGTCAACGGCATGAGCCTCGCACGGCGCGACTCGCCCTTCGCCAACAGCGGCATGGTAGTCAGCGTCGAACCGGAAGATACCGAATCGTTTAAAGCCGAGCACGGCGTGCTCGCCGGAATCGCCTTTCAAAAACATCTCGAAACAGCCGCCAAGCAAGCCGGTGGCAGCGGACAAATCGCACCTGGACAACGGGTGACTGATTTTCTCGAGGGTACGCTTTCTGCAGATCTGCCTAAAACGAGTTACTTCCCAGGTATTCAAAGTGCCCGACTCGATACAATCATGCCCGAGTGGATTACCTCTCGCATGCGCCGCGGGCTCAAACTATTCGGCCAACAAATGCGCGGCTATATTACAGAGGAATGTAATCTGATAGGCTTTGAAACTCGCACCAGCTCACCGGTCCGTGTGCCGCGCGATGCAGATTCACTCCAACATCCAGAAATCTCTGGCCTATTCCCCTGTGGCGAAGGTGCCGGCTACGCGGGCGGTATTGTCAGCGCTGCACTCGATGGCATTCGCTGTGCAGAAGCTGCCGCGGGATAAACAATGTAGTGATGTCATCCTCTACCATGCGCCGCTTGGTAGGGTAAGCGAATAACATAGGGCTTAATTAAACGAGCGGCCACAACCACAGGTGCTGGACGCATTCGGGTTACGCACCTCGAAGCCTTTCCCCGTTAAACCATCATCAAAATCAACGACACTGCCATCTAAATACTCTAGGCTAGTCGAATCCACTAAGAATTTGATTCCATTGCTTTCAAACAATTGGTCGTCGTCTTTCTGATCGTCAAAAGACATGCCATACTCGAAGCCCGAACAACCACCAGCCTCCACCAAAATACGAAGTACTTGGCCCTCTGTGGCCTTCTCTGCCTGTAATTCCCGCACCTGTGCAACGGCACTGTCTGTCAATGTGATCATAGTCTACAACAAATGCTCTTATCGCGATCTGTCAACTAGCACATGAGTCAGAATAATATTTGAAGCAATTTTCATGCTAGATTGACTAATTACTTGAAGAAGTTTTAAAAAAGTGTTTTATCACACTGAGTGGCAAAGCTAAAAAAGATACAAAGCGAACTACATTTCGAAATCGTCAACACGATAGCGGAAGGTGGAATGGGCGTTGTCTATGAGGCCAAACAAATAGGAGCTGGCCCTTTCAGCAAACGTGTTGCCATCAAACTAATCCGCGAAAAATACTCTAAAATCGAGGCATTTCGTAATAATTTCATTGGCGAGGCTCGGCTAGTGGCCGACTTGATTCACACCAATATCGTGCAAACCTATCAACTCGGTGAGATCAAGGGGCAGTACTTCATCACTATGGAGTTTGTCGATGGCATCACTCTCGAAGACTTCATCAAGCGCCACACTCAAACCAACCAAGAGATCCCAGTAGACTTGGCCGCTTTTATTGTATCACGAGTCTGCAGAGGGCTCTCCCACGCGCACCAGAAATGCGATAAAACTGGTCGGCCACTCGGCATTGTTCATCGCGATGTGAATCCGAGAAACATCATCTTAGCCTTTGAAGGCGACGTTAAACTCACCGACTTCGGCATCGCAAAGGCACTTGACCTTATGTACAATAAGGAAGGTGAAGTAATCGCTGGTAAAGATGAATACCTCTCCCCCGAACAAGCACGCCGCGAGGTCACCGACGCGCGCGCAGACCTCTTCAGCTGTGCCATTGTTCTTGCTGAGATGCTGCTTGGCGAAAATATTTTTGAGACCAATTCAGAAGAAGCCACGCGCAAAAATATCCTCGGACTCACCATCCCAGATTTTACCGAAATGCGCAGCGACCTCGACCCACGACTTGATGATATTTTACAACATGCCTTTCAGCGCGACCGCAGCAAACGCTTTCAATCTGCTCAACAAATGCTCACCGCTCTGGAACTGTTCCTCTACGGCGACGGCTATGGGCCCACCAATGAAAAACTAGCGAGCTATATAACAGACCTATTTGGCAAAAACAGTAGTGGCGCTGCGATGCGGTGGAACCTAGGAGAGACGCCTGGCCTAGAGCAAGACGAAGAGAATCTAGATCACCAAGCGAAATATCAGCCATGAGCAACCAAGGATTCCAGCAAGTCCAGAAGCAGTCTCAGTCACTTGTCCTCGCGCCACAACTGAGAAACTCACTCAAGATTTTACAAGCTCCAGCAGTCGAATTACGAACTTCTATCCTCGAGGAACTACAAACTAACCCTTTGCTTGAGGAACTGGCGATCGACAGCATCAGCGTTGAAGAACAGCGCGAAAACCCGAACCAGAACGAACTCGAACAGGACACTGAGATGGAGTTCAACGCAGAAGATTTCAGTGCATTCGAACGCATGAATGAAGATATGCGCGAGCACTATGCGCTGGAAAATACGGGGCAAAGCTACACGTCTGAAGATGCCGAACGCCGCGAACATTTCATGAACTCGTTAACGACCAGTCAATCGCTCCAACAGCACCTCATCGAGCAAGCCGAACTCACCGACTGTTCCAAACAAGAGCGCGAGGCTATACTCTATTTAATCGGCAGTATCGATGACAATGGCTTTCTAACCGAAACAATCTCCAACATCGCGCTCACTGGCCGCATTCCCTACAAGGCAGTTAGCCAGGCAAGCCAAATCTTAAAAACTTTTGACCCACCAGGGATCGGCACCGCAGACACACAAGACTGCCTCGCCACACAGCTTGAGCTACGAGGCCGAGGAGATTCCATCGCCGCACAAATTTTGCGTAAGCACTTCCAACTTCTAATTCGCCGCCGCATACCAGAACTAGGACGTAAGCTCGGCACAACAACAGACGAAATCCAAGATGCCATCGAGGAGATTGCCACGCTCGAACCTGCCCCTGGCAAGCGCTTCAGTCCTGACAGCAACACCGTGATCGAACCAGATGTGAGTATTTTTCAGAACGAATATGGCGAGTGGCAAATCAAACTGAATAGCGACTACATCCCGCGCCTGCGTATCAGTAGTACTTACAAGGAGATGCTTGCCAAAGGTTCACTCAATAAGCAGGAGAAGGAATTCATGATTGAGCGCATGCGTTCTGGTAAATTCCTGATCAACTCCATCGAGCAGCGGCAACAAACCATTCAGCGCATCACACAAGAAATCCTCACATTACAAAGCGATTTTTTCGCGGTTGGTGTGGCTAAGCTGCGGCCACTTACGATGAATACAATCGCCCAAGCCATCGGCGTACATGAGACAACCGTCAGTCGCGCAATCGCCAATAAATATATCCGCACGCCACACGGCGTATTTGCTTTTAAATATTTCTTCACCCCAGGCTACAAATCTGGCAGCGGTGAGTCGGTATCTAACAAATCGATCAAAGACATGATTCAACATATCATTGATGATGAAAACCCAGCAAAGCCCTACAGCGATCAAGGCATTGTCACTATTCTCACGGAGAAAAAAATTAAGATCGCTCGTCGCACCGTCGCAAAATACCGCGAAGAACTAGGTATATTACCGACTAATTTAAGACGCCGCTACAAGTAGCTATAAGGCTAAATGCGCGTTATGTGCGCGTAGTCCTTACCCCACCGCTTCCAACACAGCGCTACCAATTGCATCACAGACTAAGCGTCCCTGATGCGTCAACCACGCACGTGTGCCCTCACGGAGCAACAGCCCCTCAGCTTCGAAGCGCGCAAACAAAGGCTCAATCACACCCAGAACTTCGGGCGCTGGAAAGCGCTGTGCAATCTCAGCAAGATTGATCCCCACATTCATACGCAGACCAAAGATCACCGCATCTGCCATCAGTATCTCAGCATCTAATCTCACAACTTCAGTCTTGGGCGGTCGCCCAGAATCGATCCCCGCCACCCACTCATCTAAATTCGCAGGTCGCTGATAGCGCTCCCCGTTAAATTGACTCGCAGCTGATGGCCCACACCCAATCCAATCAGCCATGCGCCACGTATTTATGTTATGAATACATTCAGCATTTGTTTTTGAGAAATTTGAAACTTCATATTGCTTATATCCAAGCTCCGCGAGCAACTCCCACCCACGCTCATAAAAACGTAACTCCCGCGCTTCATCGATTTTTAGTTTTCCTTCAGAGAGCTTAACGTAGAGCGCAGTATCTTCCTCAAAAGTCAGACAGTACGTCGAAAGATGCGTCGGCCCTAACCGGGCAGCCTCGCGTATCGCAGCCTCCCATTGCTCCATCGATTGATTGGGTATCGCAAACATCAAATCAAGATTGGTCTGTGCGAAGCCAGCAGCTTGTACCAGCTCCCATGCGCCATAGATTTGATTCGGGCGATGTAGTCGCCCTAGCGACTCCAGTAAACCTGCATCGAAGCTTTGTACGCCCATCGAAATTCGCGTGACTCCTAGATCGCGTAATACCCCCAACTTATCCGCCTTCACCGTAGAAGGTGCCATCTCAATCGTCCATTCCGCTGGCGCACTCCCTAGCCGATCGAGCATCGAGCGCCCTAAGCGCTCCAAATCCTTGGCGGACAGCAGGCCCGGCGTGCCTCCACCCCAGAAAACCGTATCCACTGGGCGATCCTGTGGGATCCAATCAAACTCACGATCCATCGCGGCTAAATAGCGATCCAAATCACCTCGCCGCGGCTTCTCATGATAAAACGCACAGAAATCGCACGTCGACGCGCAAAATGGCACGTGACAATAAATACCCAGCGCATTTTGTGCGGGATCAATAGTTTTCAGCTCTTTTTCTTGCAGGTGCATAGTGATGAGGCATACCTTCTCCGTATATTTTTCTATGAAAGCCAAGCGTATTTTACTCCTCCCCTCACTCGCTCTTATAATTTGCCTCGCTGGTTGTGGCGTTAAAATTGTCAATACTACGCCTCCGACATTCCCGGCATCGCCAACAGGCACCTATAAACTGAGCGCACTGGCCGAACTCAAAAACAGTGCGGTACAAGCTGACAGCCTAGAAGCGTTTGTAGTCATTGATGGTCAACAAAACCCGATGACCCTGAGTGCCGACTCGCCGAATCTATTCGAATACAACTACCAAGCACCTAGCGACAAAGAGCTCACTCGCTTCTACTACGTGCTAAATTTCGTCCAGAAGACGCGCGACCAATCACTGACAGAGGTACAGATCATCTCAGATATATACCGAGTCATACTACCGAATCCAATCACTCTGTCGCTACAAGCACCGCGGGCGGCCATTGGTACTCGCACCTCCGTACTTGGCGAAAAATTTGCCGAAACAGACATCATATTTGTCGGCTCCATGCCTGCTGAGACGATTTTTATCTCCGCCAGTGAGCTGCAATTCATCGTACCTGAAGTAACTCCCGGCTTCGGTCACAAGGTCGAGGTGCGGAGCATCACCCGCGCACAGACAGCTGGTTACCTCCGCGTTGATCGAGCCAACCCGCTCAGCGTCTTACCGAGCAAGCTCACTCTGCAGTCTGGCCAGCGTGTTGCCTTGGCCTTTGCACTGACTAACCCAGCTCCCTATGGTGGACTATATATCAATGTCACCACCGACATTCCTGACTGCATTATCATGCCGGAGGTCATCATTCCTGAAGGTGCTCGCACAGTAAGTGCCACACTCGAAGGGGGTAAAGTCGGCAGTGGCCAGCTCTTCATTAACGCCACTGATATCCCCGAGCTGGTCATTCCAGTCACGGTTGAATAAGGCGACTTATTTGAACTCCGGAAAAAACGGATTACGCGCTTGTTCGTTTGCAACCGTAGTCATTGGCCCATGTCCGGGACATATAATAGTGGGTTCTGGCAGTGACAATATTTGCTCACGGTTATTTTTAAGTGCTTGCGCATAATGCGCGCGCGCACCGCCCTGCGAGAGGCAAAAAAGTGAATCGCCGACGATTGCAATCAGTGGCCCGAACCCTTCGACCACATAGCTCATGCCACCCGGCGAGTGACCATTGGTCTGCCGCGCTTGTACCTCAAATCCGTCAAACTCAAGCCAATCACCATGCTCAAGCAAGTCAGCCTCCGCATACGGCTCAAGCTTGGGTGCAAATGCCGTGCCTCCCTCAATCCCCGCTAATAGTTGATCATACGCCTCAACATGATCACGATGCGAATGGGTGATGACTAAGGCTTGGAGATCCAAGCCCAGCTCACTGATGTCGGCACGCATAGCCTCGACATTCACGCCAGTATCAAACGCGACCGCCACCTTGGTCTGCAGACTCCATAACAGGTAACTATTCACCGTCATTTCCTGATACCCGTCGACAGGAAATGGTGTATTGTAGCAACGCAAGCCTGGGAGTTCGATCGGCTCAGGCTGCCAAGCGTGCAGTGCCATCGAAACCATCGCATCCGCATCTAGCGAGAGCACCGGCGCAACTGCCCTGAGAGCCGACTCATCATATTCGCCGCGTAGTAAGGCAGACAGCGCCTCAACCGACAGACCCGACTGCGTTGCAAGTGCTTGCTTACCAAAGCCCAAACCAGTTGATGCCTTCATTAACACGTCCTCAAAATCATCCTCGATGCGTATTTCCATAGGCACCACAGAGACCTAAAAAAAAGCGGATCACAAGCACCGACCAATGCCAATGCAACAATCAGGCAAGACTCAGTCCCCTGAAACCATCATTCTCTACATTTTAATCTCAAACTCACTAAATTCCCAATCCAGAGCTTGCAATCGACAATAACCGAGCCATAAAACACATTCTTTTATGCCCAGATGGCGGAATTGGCAGACGCGCTAGACTCAAAATCTGGTGCCTTCGGGCGTGTGGGTTCGACCCCCACTCTGGGTATTTTTTTAGCTTCACTTACGAGTGAAGTTTTTTTGTGTCAGCGTAATGCCCTCTTCTATTTCTGGGGGACTCACTCCCCCAATAATTTGGCTACCAAAGTCGTGCATTTATTGGCACTTTTCTCCATCATTGAAATCATGCTGCGTGCTTTTCCATCGGTGATCATACGTTTTAAAATATCCGATGATAATACAATCGGTGCGATCGCGTTATTTAAATCGTGTAGCGTCTCACGGCTAATCTGTACCGATGAATCCTTCTGCACGGAGTCTTTCAATGGCTGAGATTCTGCCACTTCAGTATTGAAACACACAATGAGGACAGTTGCTAAAGTCACTCCCGCAACCATTTGCTGACGAGACCACACGGTACATGGCTCGCCATTGCGACCAACCTGCTGCAGCTCCCCTGTCCAGCTACCTGTCTCCTGCAGCGCTTGTACTGCCACCTCAAGCGCGCCTTCCTCGGGATAAAAGATCTCTGTTACTGAGCGCTCTTCCATCTCTTTGGCCGTCCAGCCATACAAGGTCTGCGCTGCTGAATTCAAATAATGCACCTGATTATCCAAATCGTACACCACGACGGCATCTGGAGCGGAATCAATCAGGGCCTGAAAGGACCATAGTGGGGACTCATTTGGATTGCTCATCGGCAATAGTTTGGGAACACACAGTGCTGTCGCAGCTCATAATAAGAACCCGGTAAATGCACTAAAAAATCGGGTTCACTTCAAGTTTCTGACCAGGTTCCAACACGTGCCGCCCTTTGCGATCGGCATCTTCATCATTGCGGTAGACTTGTACTTCTACTGGCTCTTCCAAATCAACTGGAGCAACCCAACGCCATTTACCAATTTCTTGAAAATCCATTGGCACTCCGGATTCCCAATTTAATCCGCCACCGCTGCCGCGCAAAAATGGTTTATTACCAATACCGATGAAGGCACTCACAGTGAGGACTGCATCATTGGCCTTGGTACGGGCTCGCTTGCGCACTTCCGGTACTGCTTCGCCAAACATGTCTGCAGATTCAGCCGCTTCAGTGGTATCGGTTTTGGTCGGTGCAGCTTCAACAGCCGTTTGCGGGTCGTCCTCACTAGCGGAATCAATTGACTCTGCAGATTCATCAATAGTGACCGCTCCTTGCGGCACATCGACCATCTCTAAATCGACGTCCGCCGGCCCATCTATAGTTTCTGGATCTAACTCAACGATCAGCTCCTCAGGCTGCACCACTTCCAGAGACGGCACGACAGGTTCAATTTCAACTGTCGGATCCGCTGCTTGAACTGATTCCTGCGGCGCCTCAGGCTCGGTATCGGAGGTCCGTTCGGGCGTCGCTTCTAGCTCAGGGACCTCTGCTTCCTCGAGGGTCGACGAGGGTGCGATTAATTCCTGCGATTTGGCTTCTGCTGGAGGCTCTGCTTCGACCTCTGCTTCCACTTCGGGCTCAGACGCTGACTCCAGCAACTTACCTTTTGAATCAATAATCCGATTCACAGCAGTCGCAGCAGAATCCTGCGGCTCGCTAATGGCACGCTCCAAAAGATTAGAATCTGCCTTCACGCGGCGCGAACGAGGCGCACGTGATTGCTTCGGCTTATCTGCTAAATCCTCGGAAACAACTGTCGCGCTTTGATCAACCGCTACTTCCAATGCGCTCAGGCGCCCTTCTAGCAAAGTAATTGGCTGCAGTGCTTCCTGTAGCTTTGTTTCGGCAGCAGCCAACTCGCTACGTAAAGCAGCCAAGGCCTCCAGTGGCTCACCTTTAGAAACTTCCATTTGCTCCACCTGCTGAGCCAATGTTGCGACTGTTTGAGCCGCGGACTCTAGCTTATGATCCAACGCCGTCGCCAGTAATTCGTAACGCTGATCCTCTCCTCCAGGGCCAGACTCAAGCTTAACTAAACGCTCATGACACTGCTGCATGGCTGTTTCAGACTTTTGCATGTATCCTTTAAGCAAACGAATCTCAGAGCTCCGGTCGTCTTGCACCTCGCGCAAGCGCATCCAGTACTCAACAAGATAAGGTAGCACGAAGATCGCATTGCCTAATGCCACAGCGACGACACAAGAGACCACCTGCATGTCGGTGAGTTGCCAGTTGCCTAAGATCGCGATCGCGAGCGCTGCTGCGACCAGTAGGATGTCCCCTAAATAAAAGGGCCATTTTGTGAGAGTAAGTGGGGCTTCGTCGTCTGGTTGCATAACGTCAGCATCAATAAAGTTCAGCTATGATCAAAGCGAGTCTAGCTTTACGATCAATCTTCTTTTCAAGCTAAACGAAAAGTGGTCGACACGGATTGATCTGCCATCACATGAAATAGTAACAAAGAGTGCTCCGCCAAATCTCCGTGCGCACCTACTTCGTGCTGCCCAATACTTCTGACACTTCGCCCGCGGGCAGCACCTATGCTACCGAGGTCGCTCGACGAAGCCTGCCTTGCGATAGACTTTGCCTAAGGTCTTGTACGCGCGCTTCTGAGCCGCCTCCGCACCAGCCTTAAGGACTAATTCGAGATACTGCTTATCGGTAATCAATTCATCATAACGCGCTTGTACTGGCCCTAATGCAGCAATCACCACATCGGCTACCTCCTGCTTTAGGTCGCCATAACCTTTACCGACGAATGAAGCTTCGAGATCGGCAGTCGAACGACCACTAAGCGCACTATGAATTTGCAGCAGATTCGTCACCCCTGGCTTATCGTCGCGTGCCACGATTTCGTTGCCAGAATCTGTCACCGAGCTCATGATTTTCTTACGCAGTAGATCGGGCTTATCGAGGATGTGCAGGGTCGCATTTTGATTGGCATCACTTTTCGACATCTTGCGCTCAGGGTCTTGCAACGACATAATACGTGCGCCGGCCTTGGGTATAAATGGCTCCGGAATGTTGAACGTATCCGAATAAGTGTGGTTAAAGCGATGCGCCAAGTCACGGCAGAGCTCTAGATGTTGCTTCTGATCATTACCCACAGGTACCGCATCGGCATTGTACAGCAAGATATCTGCGGCCATCAGTACCGGATACATTAACAAACCGGCATTCAACGATGCGCCCTGGCGCGCGCCCTCATTGGCAACTTTCAACCCATTTAAAGCCTCACCCTGATCGACTTTGAAACCCAGACTTGCGGCTTTTTCCTTAAACTGAGTCATGCGCTGCAAATCACCGATCGGCGTAATGCAGCTGAGCAGCCATGCCAACTCTGAGTGACCAATCACATGTGATTGAATGAAAATATTCGAGCGCTCTGGATCCAGCCCACAAGCGATATACTGCGCCACACACGAGAGCGTATTTTTACGCAACTCCGCCGGCGTATATTTCACCGTGATTGCATGCATATCAACCACACCGAAATAACAAGTATTATCGTCGAGCATCGTCGTCCAATTTTTAACCGCGCCGAGGTAATTACCTAGAGTCAGTACTCCGGTCGGTTGTGCACAAGTTAGAATGACTGGCTTTTGTTCGCTCATGTACCGCCGATTGACGGCAACTGCACTGCCCTTGTCAATCTTCCTTCTCTGCTTGCACCGACTCTCTGCTTCAGTATCTACGAATCATGAGTATCATTCGACTTCTTGTGCTGATCAGTTGTGGCCTCGCTTCCAGTCATATCAGTGTCGCATTTCACCCGACAGATTTTGAAACGCCGCTGGAAGTCATCGCCTTCGGCTCTTGCAACCGAGAGACTCTGCCCCAACCAATGTGGCCCGTCATCGCCGAGAACCAGCCCAACTTGTGGATCTGGGGCGGCGACAACATCTACGGCGATTCGAAAGACGCCTCAGTGATCGAAGCCAAATACCAGCAGCAACTCAACCAGCCCAACTACGCCGCCTTTCGTAAGCAATTCCCTACCCTGGCAACATGGGACGATCATGACTACGGTTGGAAAAATGCACATGCCAGCTACCCGCTCAAAACAGTAACGCAACACCTCGCCCTTGATTTCACCGGCGTCCCCGCTGACGACCCGCGCCGTCAACGCCAAGGTATCTACGGAGCTTACGACTTCGGTCCCGACGGGCGGCGCGTCAAAGTCATCCTGCTGGACAACCGCTATTTTTCCGATCACCACAAAGCCGAGAACCCGCAACTCCTCGGCACGGCACAACGAGCCTGGCTGGCCGAAACACTCCGAGAAAGCACTGCACAAATCCACATCCTCGTCAGCGGCACCCAAATCATCGCCGAAGAACACGGCTACCAGAAATGGGCCAACTTCCCGAGCGACCGTTCATGGCTGCTCAAACTCATCCGCGAGGAAGCCATCCCCGGCGTGATTTGTATCAGCGGCGACCGCCACATCCACGAGATTTCCGTGTTGCAAGAGACCGACGCCCCCTACCCGCTCGTCGATATCACCTCCAGCGGTCTCACCCACTCATGGGAAAACTTCAAAGGCGAGCCCAACAAACACCGCGTCGGCGAAGTGCACCAAGAACTGGGCTTCGGCCGACTCACGATCGACTGGGAGGCTGAGCCAGTGACGATCACCGCCGAGATTCGAGACCTCACAAATCAGATAGTCAATTCGACACGTGTAGAACTGAAATAATAGGCAAACCGTTCGCTTAAAACTCCAAGAATTCTGACATGAAACCTGAAGGGCAATGCTGCGTCATTGCCGCAGCCAAGCCTATTGCCAGTGGAAACGACGGAGGCCACGTTCGACACAACTACTGCTTCGCTTTCGCCCATGAATCGCGCAGCGCCACTGTGCGGTTAAACACCGGTGCTCCGGGCTTCGACAGCTTGTTATCCACACAAAAATAACCGACGCGCTCAAACTGGCATTGCTCTTGTGCTTTCATTTCAACCAAGCTGGGCTCACAGAGCGCAGTCACTTGCTGCGCTGATTCAGGATTCACATAGTTAGTAAATGAAATTTCCTTGTCCGCTTCCGGATGCTCCTCGGTGAACAGGCGGTCGAACAAGCGCACTGGGCACGAGACCGCATGCGCCGCACTCACCCAATGAATGACGCCCTTCACCTTACGATCGGTCGGTTGTTTGTTCAGTGTATCGTGATCGATGGTGCAGAGTAGCTTCGTAATCGTCCCATCGGCGGCTTTCTCCACATCCTCACACTTAATAATGTAGGCATTACGCAGGCGTACTTCGCCACCCTTCTTGAGGCGGAAGAATTTGCGATTCGCCTCTTCCTTGAAATCCTCCTGTTCGATAAAGAGCCGTCCGGAAAATGGAATCTTACGGATGCCGGCCGACTCGTCTTCGGGATTGTTCACCCCATCGACTTCGACCACCTGACCTTCCGGCCAATTGGTAATCTCAATCTCCAGTGGATTAAACACCGCCATGCGGCGGATCGAGCTACTGTTGAGCTCAGCGCGAACGGCATGCTCGAGGAGCGCGACATCACTGGTCGAATTAACTTTGGTAATCCCGACGGTTTCGCAGAACTGACGAATCGCTGCCGCCGGATATCCACGCCGGCGCATTCCAGAAATTGTCGGCATGCGTGGATCGTCCCAGCCGTCGACGAACCCGCCTTCAACTAATTCGCGGAGCTTACGCTTACTGACCACCGTGTAGGTCATATTCAAGCGTGAGAACTCAGTCTGCTTGGATGGGAAAATCGCCAACTTCTCAATAAACCAATCGTACAACGGACGGTGATCCTCAAATTCTAATGAGCAGAGTGAATGGGTGACTTGCTCGAGCGAATCGCTTTGCCCGTGAGTAAAATCATAGCTCGGATAAATGCACCACGCATCGCCCATGCGGTGATGGTGCATGCGCTTGATACGGTACATCACCGGATCGCGCATGTTCATGTTGGGATGCGTCATATCAATCTTGGCTCGCAGCACCTTCTCGCCATCGGCAAACTCACCTGCGCGCATGCGTTTAAACAAATCCACACTCTCTTCGATCGGGCGCTCCCGATACGGGCTCGGGCGCCCGGGTTCGGTAATCGAACCGCGATACGCACGCATCTCTTCAAACGAGAGCTCCTCGACATACGCATGACCTGCTTCAATCAACTGAATAGCCCAGTCAAAGAGTTGCTCAAAATAATCACTGGCAAAGCAAATCTTCGCCCACTTAAACCCGAGCCATGCGATATCTGCTTCAATCGCACGCACAAACTCGTCACTTTCCTTCTCTGGGTTGGTGTCGTCAAAACGCAGGTTGCACTGCCCACCAAATTCTTCGGCGATGCTAAAATTAAGGCAAATCGCTTTGGCATGGCCAATCTGTAAATAACCATTCGGCTCAGGTGGGAAGCGTGTCTGCACACGTCCATGATGCTTCCCTTCGGCCACATCAGCAGCCACCATTTGGCGGATAAAATCGGTCGGCGTTTCGTTAGCGTCTGACATAAGAGTGAAAAAGAGTAGGATTTAAAATTTGCCGAATAATAACTACTGGCAAATAAGAATTAACCAACAAAAGCCTGCAAGCGCGCGAGCACGCGCTGCTTACCTAGCACCACCAGCATCGGGATCAAATCAGGACCACCACCCTTGCCGCTCAATGCGTATCGTAAGGCTGGAAAATAAGCAAAGACTTTGACATCCTTAAATTCGGCATGTGCCTCTAGCGCAGCCTGCAAGGCGTCGGCCTCAAAATCGACGGCGTCAAGTACCGGCACTATCTCAGCGAGTAACTCCTTAGGGTCACCCTTTTTGGCGATCTTATTGCCAGTTTTTTCATCTAGTGCATAGGCATCACTAAAGAAATAGCGGCAGAAATCCGGCAACTCATCCAATGAGCGCGCTTTGCTCTGGCACAGTGTCAGTACTGACTGGATATAATCTTCATCCTCCTGTTCGCTAATCACGCCGGCAGTGTGTAGGATCGGCCGCGCCAGAAATGCGTAGCTCTCAATATTCAATTCGCGTAAATACTCAGTGTTAAGCGCAGAGAGTTTTTTCTCATCAAATCGCGAGTTGCCCTTATTGATTCCTGGGAAGTCAAACAGCTCCACGATCTCAGCGATATCCATCTTCTCACGCTCGTCCTTCGGATTCCAACCGAGTAGCGAGATGTAGTTACGCACGGCATTAGCGAGGAAGCCGCGGCGCTCATACTCCTCGATCAATGCGCCCTTATCACGCTTACTCATCTTGCCTGAGCCGACTTCTTTCAAAATCAACGGAATGTGGGCAAAAACAGGTGGTTCGACACCGAACGCTTTAAATAACTCCACGTGCTTGCTGGTATTGGAAAGATGATCTTCACCGCGAATTACGTGGGTAATACCCATGGCGATATCGTCGACTACATTGACCAAATGAAAGACTGGGTTACCATCCTTGCGCACAATCACGAAATCCATCTCCTCCGCGCGCTCGACTCGGCCACGCACCGCGTCATCAATCACCACTGGCGCAGCTTTGACTTTTTCCACCTCTGCTTTGCGAAAGTCATCGTACTCTGTATAGCGCTCGCCCTCGAGCTTGAACCAAATCGCACCGTCTTTCTCATAAGTACGGCCGGCATCCTTCAATTTTAGCAGATACTCATCGTAGATCGCTTGACGCTCACTCTGAAAATACGGACCCAACGCACCGCCCACTTCGGGACCCTCGTCCCAATCCATGCCCATCCAGCGCATCCCATCGAGCAAGACACGCAGTGCTTCATCCGTGTTACGCTCTTTGTCTGTATCCTCGATACGCAGCACAAACGTGCCGCCAGTGTGGCGCGCATACAGCCAATTAAACAGCGCCGTACGGGCACTGCCGATATGAAAAAAACCGGTAGGACTAGGAGCGAAACGAACGCGAACTTGAGACATAATAAAATTTAAATAGGATAATATGCAGTAGCAAAAAAAATAACTGCGGCCAAAAACAAATCACGCACTCAATAAATATGCCGAATCGAGTCAACGTTGATCAGCGATTGCCTCAAACTAAGTGCTGCCAAGAGCACCGTCAGGTAAACCATTCCAATAGTTATTTTAATAGACAGTGCGAAGATGTATGGTGCTAGCGATTTTGATACACTTGCATCGCTCTTGGCATCAGGGCCTTGAGCTTCTGGGTGCGCGTGGCATTGGAAGGATGGGTCGAGAGCAACTGCGGTGGTGCGCTGCCGCCCTGAGCAGCCATGCGCTCCCAAAACGGGATCGCGACGCGTGGATCATAGCCTGCCTTCGCGGCATACAGCAGGCCAATCTCGTCGGCCTCACACTCGTGGTAACGGCTATATGGTAGCATCACACCGACCGAGGCACCCGCGCCATAAGCCGCCATCAGTAAGGCGCGACGTTCGCTCTCCATATCGGCAGTGCTAAATTGAATCAGCGCGGCACCACCTGCTGCCAATAACTGTTGAGTCATGCGCTCATTACCATGCCCGGCGGCGACGTGTGCCACTTCATGGCCAATCACAATTGCGAGATCGGCCTCCGTCTTAGCGACTTGAAAAAGTCCGGTATAAACCGCGACCTTACCCCCCGGCATCGCAAAGGCATTGATCTGCTCGTCATCGTCAAACACCACGAATTCCCACTGCGCGTTCGGCATATCCGGCGCGGCAACATAAGCGATACGGTCTCCGACTCGACGTACCATCGCGTTATATTGCAGGTCGCGGGAAATCGGCGTCTCCTGCTTCATCTGTCCAAATTGAGTCGCCGACATCGATGCCAACTGACTCGAAGGCACCAAATGTAACGCCGAGCGCCCCGTCTGCGGCACGGTGGTGCAAGCTGGCAACCAGAGTAAAGCCCCGCAGAGGAGCACGAACCAACAGCAAGTCTTTTTCATAGAGAGGAACATTGGTCACTTGGACCGCGATAATCAATCCAAGTTCACGTTTAAACAAAAAAGCCGAGCGTTTCCACTCGGCCTTTTGATTTATAAAACAGGGTGTGAAGCTTAGTGCTTAAAGTGGCGCTTACCAGTAAAGACCATGACCATGTCGCGTTCATCGGCGGCGGCGATCACTTCGTCATCACGCACAGAGCCACCGGGTTGGATGGCTGCTTTTGCTCCAGCTTCGGCGGCGGCGATGAGGCCGTCAGCGAATGGGAAAAATGCATCTGATGCGACGACTGAACCATCGAGCGACAGACCTGCTTCACCGGCCTTCCAAACGGCGATCTTCGAGCTATCTACGCGTGACATTTGCCCAGCGCCGACACCCAGAGTGCGTTCGCAGCCAGCATAAACGATGGCGTTAGACTTGACGTGTTTGACGACATTCCAACCAAAAATCATAGCGCGCATTTCTTCAGCAGTTGGTTGACGCTTAGAGACAATCTGCCAATCACTTGGGCGATCTGGCATCGTATCCCGATCCTGCATCAGAACACCACCGACAACCGAGCGAATCTCCTGCAGAGAGTCTGCCGGCAAGGTGCCCTTTACAGTCATCAGACGCAGGTTCTTCTTCTTGCCAAAAATCTCCATCGCAGCGGGTGTAAAGTCTGGCGCGATAATGACTTCGCAGAAAATCTTACTGATGATGGTAGCCAAATCAGCATCCATGGTTTGATTGACTACGATGATGCCGCCGAACGGTGCTTGCTGGTCGGTCACAAACGCCTGCTCCCATGCTTCAACCAGAGTGTCAGCACTTGCGACGCCGCAAGGATTGGTGTGTTTCAGAATCGCCACGGTTGGCTTTTGAAATTCGCCGATCAGGTATGTCGCCGCAGTAATGTCGATGATGTTGTTAAAGCTTAGCTCTTTACCTTGCAGTTGCTCAAAGCAATCGAAGAAGCTCCCATAGAGCGCCGCTTTTTGGTGCGGGTTCTCACCGTAGCGCAGGCTTTGCACCTGAGGCAGTTGAATGTCTAATTCAGCTGGAATACCGGAAATATCGCCGAGATTCGGCTCGTTAACCTGACCTTCGAGATATTTCGCAATCGCGCCATCGTAAGCCGAGGTGCGTTGGAAAACCTTGAGCGCAAGCTCGCGACGCAGCGTAGTGAGCGCAGCAGCATCGCTCATGGCAGCGAGCACGCGATCATAGTCCGCAGCGTCCACGACGACCGAAACCGATGCATGATTCTTTGCTGCAGAACGCAACATCGAAGGCCCACCGATATCAATATTCTCGATGGCAAGTTCGAAGGTGACATCGGGCTTGGCCACGGTTGCTTCAAACGGGTAAAGGTTCACCACCACCAGATCAATCATGTCGATGCCATGCTCAGCTGCCGCTGCCATGTGGTCGTTCTTATCACGACGTGCTAGCAGACCGCCGTGGATTTTCGGATGCAATGTCTTGACGCGGCCTTCCATCATTTCAGGAAAGCCAGTGTAATCGCTGACTTCTGTCACGGCTATACCTTCTTTCTCTAGCAACTTGGCAGTGCCGCCAGTGGAGAGCAGACGATAACCGTGCTGCTCGACGAGTGCTTTAGCGAACGGCACGAGACCGGATTTATCGCTAACAGAGAGAAGTGCTGTTCTTTGCATAGTCTATGAAGTGAAAGTAAGTCGTTTTGAAAAAATAAAATGCGAAGTGCGGAATAAAAGCGCAGAATCCCGAATCGCCAAGCGTTTTAGGAAAAAAGGCTAACAAAGTTTATACGGTCGCGCTGAAGGTACGGGCAAGACGCTTGTAGCATCAGATTCTGTTACGCGAATAGCGGACTTGATTGAACTAGGATCAACACCTAGGTTGCACCGATGATGAGCATACATACTGTCGCAGCTTCTACACTAACTGAAATCATCGCCTCGGGCGCGACTTTGATCGATGTACGCACCCCCGCAGAATATCAATCAGCACACGTTGTTGGCGCAGAGCTCTGCCCGCTCGACCGACTCAACGCCGCCGCTTTTTCACACAGCAACGATCAAGCAAGTGCCATATACATACTCTGCCAAAGCGGTAAACGCGCACGCATCGCCGCCGAAAAATTAAGCGCTATTGGATTCTCTCAAGTCCTCGTCATTGAAGGCGGCACCGAGGCTGCAATCGAGGCGGGTATTACTATTAAATATGGAAAATCCGCACTTTCCATCGAGCGGCAAGTACGCATCGCAGCGGGTCTCCTAGTCCTCTGTGGAACACTCGCAGGGACCTACATACACTCAGGCTTCTTGTTTATACCCGGCTTTGTCGGTGCAGGCCTCACCTGTGCAGGGATCAGTGATACTTGCGGTATGGCCATGTTACTTACCAAATGTCCTTGGAATCAATAAGGCGACGAGATCAGCTAGCGAAGCTTCCAACGATAGTGTAGCGATGAGAGCATGTCACTGCCCTCCTTTGTCACACGCACTACATCTTCGATGCGGCAGCCACCAATTTCTGGATAATAGAGCCCAGGCTCAATTGTGATCACTTGCCCCTTACGTAGGCGCGGCGCTCCTCTTGAAACACGCGGTGACTCATGTACCTCAAGGCCGAGGCCATGCCCAGTCCCATGAATGAAGCCAACAAAATCCTCGCCCCGCCGCTCCGTAACAAAGCCGCGGTCTTCAAACACTTGCACCGCGGCGCTATGCACCGCGCCACCGCTCACGCCCGACTTCACCTTGGCCAACGCCGCCAGTTGTGCATCCCGCACCGCAGCAACGAGCGCAGATTGCGCATCACTGGCACGACCCTTTAAAAAGGTACGTGTCATATCGCCATGGTAACCAGTAGCCTGCACCCGTGGAAATACATCAACAATGATCAACTCATTCGGCTTGAGCGGCCCATGCCCACCTTCGTGAGGATCACACGCCTGTTTGCCTCCGGCAACAATCGTATTGTGAGCCACTGCACCTTTGCCCAGGCACGCTTGATCGATCATCATACGTAGCCATTCAGAAGTAAGTATACGGCCATCATACTTAAGACGCTTGCCAACGACTTTTGAGGCTCTCAGCACTCGCTCGGCGACGCGAATACCCGCTGCACTGGCAGCATTGCCAGCTTCTAAAGCCTTGGCCTCCGCAGCATTCTTTATTTCGCGCGACGGAAAAAACGGCGCCTGCCCGACACGTACCTGCATTCCCGCCTCCCGCAGCTTAGCGTAATACACCGACGGGAAATCTTCTGGTACCTCAATTATCTGCGCCTTGTTCAGCTGCGCAAAATAACGCATCATCTCCGCTGGTCCAACTGCACCACGCTCAAGCTTCAATGCCTCTGCCACCTGGCCCTGTACCGTTTCCAATAACAGCACCTCGTCACAACTGGACTGAGCTCGAACACGACCATACTCCAAGCGGTTGACCACCGCAGTCGAGTGCTTCCCAACTACGAAACACAAAAAAGGATCCGGCACAAAGACCCTCGAAAGATAAAAAATATCAGCCGACTGCTCAGAAGCAGCATAGAGAAAACGGATAACTAAGGATTTACTTTTCATTACAAATAATTGAGCTATGACTCTTCTGCATACAAACGCATCTGTCACGCTCTGACTTTATCACCGAGCCGCTTATGAAGCATCTCTACCCTCTCTTTACATTTATACTTGCTCTGCTCACTGCGTGTGCCCCTGAAAGCCAGACCAGCTCAACCCAGACAGCTGCAAAGGCTAGCACCTACTTCCCTATTTCTGTTGGAGATCAGATACTCGAACTACAACTCGCCTTAAATCCCAGCGAGCAAAACAAAGGCCTGATGCATAGAGACTCCATGAAAGAAGATCACGGTATGCTGTTTTTATTTAAACAGCCTCAACCACGCGCATTCTGGATGCGCAATACTCGCATCCCGCTCGACATCGGCTATTTTGATGCGAATGGTTCATTACTAGAAATTCACGCGTTGTATCCTTACGATGAAAATACAGTCAAGTCACGTAGCCAAGCAGTACAAATTGCGGTCGAAACCAATCGTGGGTGGTTCGCGCGCAACCAGATCACAGCAGGGGCACAGATCGACCTCGAAGCTCTGGCTCATGCCATCAGGGCTCGCGGACAATCCCCTGCCAACTTCTCCATTCAGAACGCAGAATAATGTCAGCCCCTCAAGATAACTCAGGACCTCTACCACGGACAGGCACTCTAATCTTGCCACCTTCGGCAGAAGAGCCGAATCCAAAACGCCGCAAACGTAGCACCGACGCTCCACCCCCACTGACTCGCCCACGCGCCTATTTCGCACTCATCCTCATCGTCTGTGCAGTTTTTAGCCCGCTATTATTAAGCGATATCCTCTGGTCTGACTACGACTCGATCGAGCGCACACCCTTTAAATCGATGGACCACTGGCAGGAAGCTTGGTCCTATGACAGTCTTCAGCAGCATGACCCTATCACACTTACCAGCTATTTTTTAGAACAAGCGATTCCACTACCTGAAGCGGCAGTTCACCGCGGTATTAATATTCTATTACACTTGGTCGCAGCCGTGCTGTTTCTCAAAAACCTTGAATTACTCAAGCTACCTGCCGCATTTTCAGCCACACTTATTTTCGCCCTCCATCCAGCCACCATACAAACGCTTTTCTGGGCAGGCTACCGTAGCGAAATCATTGGGCTAATCCTGATACTCAGCGCGCTCTATTATGGCGGCCGTAACCGCCACGCTCGTGACTACATCACTGCCGTCGTACTCACACTCATCGCCTGCCTGATTCATCCCGCCGCAATTGCGATCCCTTTAATCCTAGCGCTCTACATCATTTACCTAGAGCGTCAGGTCCATGCGTATTCCTTCAACCGAATACTGCCGCTCATCTGCCTCTGCTTATTTCTCTGCATCTGGACTAGTAACGGTGGCGGCAACGGTTCAACTACAGACACACTCACCGCGACCGAGCGCATCAAGCACGCAGGGCAAAGCATGGCATACTTCTCCAGCCAAGCGCTGTTACCATTTGATAACGAACTCTTTCATCGATTCAACACAGCAGCAGATTATGAGGTCGGCATTCAAATGAGCTTCTTGCCGTTCTTATTATTTATTCCATTTTACATCTTAATCGCTTTTAACATTCGAAAAAGATGGGCCCGCGGCATTTTACTTGGGCTCAGCTCCTATTTGCTACTGACCCTCTATGGCATCATCTCCAATGGTCAATTCATCAATGGTGAACCCGCACACGAAGATCGGGCATTTTATATCGCACTGCCCATGGTTATCGCACTTTTAATTACCGCGGCGGGGCGTCTAATCTATAATTTAGGAAGTGCCGGCAAACCAATTTGGCTGATGGGTTGCGCTCTATTACTCATCATCGAGATCACTCTCTCAGCCGGCTTTGCCTATACACTCGCGAAGCCTACCACTATGTGGACTCATATGAGCGAGCAATGGCCCGATGCATGGGAACCCAAAGCAGCACTGATCGCTAGTATCGATGATACAAATTCACAGTTCACCAATACCGCGCTCATTAACATGCTAGAGGATATACTCAAAAAACGGCCTGACTTGATCGAACAACGTACCACGCTTGCACGTCTTTTTATTGCTGAAGGCCATCGCACCAATGCGGTACGCGAGTACAAACGAATCCTGCGCGAAAGCGATCCCGACAATTTTTTCCTCGAAGAAGCCGCAAGCATCTTTGATAAAGTAGGGCTCACTTGGGAAGCCTCCAAAACTAGAGAACGTAAAACTCAAACTCAGTAGCAAACAAATGACAGACACAAATACACATGGCCTAGGCACACTTGCACTGCATGCCGGACATACGCCTGACGCAGAAACCGGCTCACGCGCAGTCCCGATCTACCAAACAACCAGCTACATGTTTCGGGATACCGATCATGCCGCCAAACTATTTGGACTCGAAGAACTCGGCTACATTTACACCCGCATCATGAACCCCACCACCGACGTGCTTGAAAAACGCGTCGCTGCGCTCGAAGGGGGCGTCGCTGCCCTCGCTCATGCCAGTGGTCAGGCTGCAATTACCAGTGCCATCCTCAATCTAGCAGGTGCAGGCGATAACATCGTCTCTGCGGCACAACTCTACGGTGGCACCTATACACTGTTTAAATATACCCTGCCTAAACTCGGGATTGAAGTTCGCTTCGCTGACGCAGAAGATCCTGCCAGCTTTGAACCATTGATCGATGGCAAAACCAAAGCAATTTACGGCGATACGGTGGGCAACCCAAAGCTCAACATCTTCCCATTCGAAGAAGTTTCTGCCGTCGCAAAGGCAGCCAAACTGCCACTCATTATTGACAATACCGCAGCATCACCATTGGTCTGCCGCCCACTCGAACACGGTGCCAACATTGTCGTACACAGTCTCACCAAATATATCGGCGGGCACGGCACCAGTATCGGTGGCATCGTTGTCGACGGCGGCAATTTTGATTGGGGCAGTGGTCGCTTCTCTGAGTTCACAGAACCCGATCACAGTTACCACGGTCTAGTGCACTGGGACGCCTTCAAGGCCTTTGAGCCTGCTGGTGGCGCCAACATCGCATACATCATGAAGATGCGCCTTCAATGGCTGCGTGACACGGGTAACTGCACCTCACCCTTTAATTCTTTCCAGCACATACAAGGTCTCGAAACCTTACACCTACGAATGGAACGGCACTGCGAGAATGCCCTCAAGGTCGCACAATTCCTTGAAGGACACGAAGGCGTCAGTTGGGTCAACTACCCTGGCCTTAATGGCAACCAGCATCACGCCAATGCCGTGAAGTATTTCGACAAAGATATGCACGGCGGACTCGTCGGCTTCGGCCTCAAAGGTGGACTTGAAGGGGGTCGCAAATTTATCGATAGCCTGGCGCTGTTCAGTCACCTCGCCAATATCGGCGATGCAAAGTCACTCGCGATTCATCCCGCCAGCACGACGCACCAGCAGCTCTCCGAAGAGCAGCAAGCGTCCACTGGAGTCACCGCCGATTTCGTGCGTCTCTCGGTAGGCATCGAAAATATCGACGACCTCATCGCTGACCTTAATCAAGCGCTGAAAGCGTAAACGCGAATATTAGATTCAAAATAAAAGGCCGAACTCATCACGAGTTCGGCCTTTTTTAATACAAGCATGTCTAATTTGTTTACGGCATAATTGGTAAGACTTTTGGGAAGATACCCACCAGAAGTGTCGCTACTACCAAAGCTCCCAACACAACCCGATCACAGATGCAAATTGAACCATCAATCACATCCGTGTCTTCACTAGGATTCGAGAAATATGCCATGCGCACCCAACCGAAGTAATAGTAAATCGAAATGACCACACCGAGCACTGAAATCCCAAGCAGGCCATAGAGCCCGGCATTAAAGGCTGCAATAAAGATGAATAGCTTAGCGATAAAGCCACCCAGCGGTGGAATGCCGGCCAATGAACCCAAACCCATCGCCAGCACACCACTCAGGAACGGCCGCTTACGCGCCAGATTCTCATAGTGCTCTAACTCTTGATCGGCATCATTTGGCCCTGCAACATGCGCCATCACTCCGAAGACTGCAAACGACGCCAGCAAATACGTCGCGAGGTAAAAGATCACAGCATATTTAGCTTCGGGCAGGCTGATTGCAGCGACCACGCCCACCAGCAGGTAACCTGCATGTGCGATACCAGAAAGCCCCATCAAACGCTTTACATTGCGTTGGCGAACTGCGGTGAAATTACCAAATAGAATCGTAGCTGCAGCGATTATAGAGAGCACCGGAATCATCAACGGCGCTAGACCAATAAAAGGCCCCGTCACTAACTGAAGTAAGACCATGAAGCCTGCGGCCTTTGACGCCACTGCAAGGTAGGCAGTCACTGGTGTGGGCGCACCTTGGTAAACATCCGGGACCCAAATTTGAAATGGCACCGCACCAATTTTAAAACAGATCCCTGCAATCACCAGAATCGCACCCACTCGAACCAAAAGATTATCCTGATGAGCTTCGATAAATGGTTGAAGCTCTGCAAAACTTAAAGAATCAGTACTCGAAAAGCTCATTTCAGGATTTCCTGCAATGCCGTAAAGTAAGACGATACCGAATAATAAAATCGCCGAGCTAATCGCACCGAGCACCAAATATTTGAGACCAGCCTCGAGTGAGAAAGAGCTGGTGCGACAGTAAGCGACCAACACATAAAAAGTAATCGTTACTAATTCGAGTGCCACAAAAAGCATCACAAAGTGAGCGCTCTGCACCAGCAACATCATCGCAGCTGCAATTAAGATCACTAAGTGAAAGAACTCAGTGCGTGGTAGTTGCTGCTTAGATAAATAGACTTTACCTAAGTAGCAGACCAAAATCGAACTCAGCAAAAAGAAGCCTCGCATGATCTGCGACACCTCTGTCTGCGCAATCATACCACTAAAAAAACGCTGTTCTTCGATTAAGCAGAAGTCAGGGTTAAACAACGTCGTGACCAGAATCACGACCTGCCCCCAGATCGCTAGGCGCGGGATCAAGGCTTGTTGACTATTGCGCGGCAGCACCATCTCAGCGACCAGTAAGCTAAGCGCCAGCAAAGCCAATAGGATCTCGGGCATTATGGCTGCCCAATCGTTGGTTGCAGTTAGACTGCTAAGGGATTTAGCGAGAAACTCGTTCATTAGTGTGTAACCTCCTTATGTGCTTCAACACTCTGCGGAAGCGCGGCATTGACATCGGTAACTGATAAAGTGCTGGTGCCTGAATAACTCGGAATCAACAAAAGCTCACGATCTGCATTATCTGAAAAAACGCGCGGGAAAATACCCACCAGAACCAACGTCACAATCAAAACCAAGGCAGGGATACGCTCATTCCAATTCAAATCAACAATTGCATCGCCACCTAGTCGCTCTGCAAACCCAGCTGTCGGCTTGCCATAAAAAATATTCGCCACGGCACGTAGTCCATAAATCGCGGAAATAATGATGCCGAGCGCAGCCGGCGCCACGATCCACTTAGTCGTTTCGGTTTCTGCAAGTGCGATAAAAATTGTAAATTCACCCCAGAAATTACCAAAGCCAGGCAACCCAATACTTGCCATGGTGGCGGCCACAAAAAATGCTGACAAGACAGGTGCCTTAGTTGCGAGCCCTCCCATCGCCGACATGTCAAAGGTTTGGCTGCGATGGTAGATGCAAGTCGAGAGCATAAACAATAGTGCTACTGATAGACCGTGGGCAATCATCATCAGTAATGCACCACCCACGCCGACCACTGAAAATGTTGCAATCCCCAGAAACGCATATCCCATATGCATCACCGAGCTGTAACCGAGCATCATCTTCAGATCTTTCTGTGCCATGGTAATTAGGCCGATAATAATAATGTTACCCAAAGCCAACCACACAATCCACGGAAACCAATGAGCTGCACCTGCCGGAAGCAATGGCGCAGCAATTTGCAGCAAACCATACAGCCCGAATTTCTTAAGCACACCGGCATGTAACATTGCCGCACCCGTTGGCGCAGTCGCATAACCCTTCGGCGCCCAACTGTGGAATGGAAAGAGCGATACCAAAATCCCAAAGCCAAATAATAAGAGCGCGAAAATGTTATTCTGTACGGTGTCGGCAATCGGCTGAGCGACTAAATACTCACGCAGTGCAATCAACGAAAATGAATCGGCACCACTTTGAACATACAGTGCAATCAACCCCAATAACGATAGCAACGCACCGAGCGTTAAATAAATTGTCATCTCGATCGCCGCACCGCGCTTTCCTACACCACCCCAAATACCGATCATGATAAATGTCGGGATTAATGCGAACTCGTGGAAAAAGTAGAAAAAGAAGATATCGATCGAGGCGAAGGTGCCCATCAGACCACCGAGCATGAATAGCAACAGGGCAAGATACAGATGCGGACGCTCCGCTTTCGAATGAATCGCATACGCGCCAGCGGCAAAGCCCACGACACCCGCAAGGAAGAACAGCGGCAGAGAAATCCCATTTAAACCCAAGTGTAAATAAATTCCAACCGACTCCAGCCCAGTGGGCATGCGTAGTTCGAAATTATACCCGCCTGCAAGTGATGGTTCGAATTGACAGCACAGCCATAATGCAGCCAGCAACGGCCAACCAAAGCCAAGCGAAGTAATCCCGCGCTGAGTCGCAGCACTGAAGCGAGCACCCAACAACAATACCCCACCCGTAATAAGCGGAACAAGGATCGCAGAAAGTAGTAACAGAGAGGATGTATCGACGGATGTCATATCTATCTAAATTAAATCGTACAGCAATTGCTTACAGTGGCAGGCTCGATGCGAGTGCCCAGAGAAGGATGAGTCCGGCCAAGAACCAGTACACATATGCGTGAATGTTACCGACGTGGAGTGCGCGCGTACATCCACCTACTAGACCAACCAAACCAGCACTGCCACGCACGATCACACCCTTAATTAAAAAGACATCCAGAAAGCTCAACATTACTGCCAAGCGCTGTTGAATCTTGGCGACGTAAAAGCCGTAAATCTCATCAAACCATAGCCGTGCTTTTAAAAACTGATACAGCGGCTGCATTCTCGTCTCTAGGCGATCTTGCTTGGCGCCTAGGCCGTAGAAAAATAATGAGCCAATCAGCCCGACGATCCATGCAGCCGAGCCCCAGATAAGGACAGTGTGATGCATGGCATCATACGCAACCTGATCTTGATGTAGCGCATGTTGGCTCTCTACAATAATTTGGCCAAGTGGCTCAGGCCAAATTTGCAGCCAACCACCGACGACTGAAAGAACCCCTAATACGATCAATGGCACTAGCATGGTCAAGCCGCTCTCATGAGCATGCGCAGCCGCGTCAGACTTCGGCGCACCAAAGAAAACGATCCAGACTAGACGGCCCATATAACCGGCAGTCAAAAACGCACCACCTGTTAACAAAATAAAGAGCACTTCGCCTTGCAGACCTGCAGCGATCAAAATCGCATCTTTTGAGTAAAACCCTGACAGACCATACACACCGCAAAGTGCCAGCACACCGACTAAGAAAGTAATCGAAGTGATCGGCATCTTCTTGAAGATACCGCCCATTTTAAAAATATCCTGCTCGTGGTGGCAGCCGTGAATGATCGAACCCGCCCCCAAGAACAGCAGTGCCTTGAAAAAGGCGTGCGTGATCAAATGAAACAGTGCAATGCCTGGAAACCCGAGACCAAATGCCGCCGACATATAGCCCAACTGCGACAAGGTCGAATAAGCCAAAATTTTCTTAATATCATTCTGTCCATACGCGCAGAAACCAGCATACACAGCAACCGAAGTACCAAGAATCGCAATCCAGCCAAGAACCGACTCAGGAAACAGAAAAGCGATTCGGATTAAGAAATAAACACCAGCTGCGACCATGGTGGCTGCGTGGATCAAGGCCGAGACTGGAGTCGGACCCGCCATCGCATCTGGCAACCAGACATGTAGTGGAAACTGCGCAGACTTACCAATGAAACCACACATCAACAGCGCTGCAATCGCGGTATTAATCATCCCAGGATTGAGAGATACCGCTGACTCTAGCGCTTCCAGATTCGTCGTACCAAAATGCCAGTACGCATAAGCGATACCAACGAGGAAACCGAGGTCACCGATACGGTTGACGATAAAAGCCTTCTTCGACGCAGCTGCAGCTTCATCAGTATCCAGATAATGACCGATTAGCATATAAGAACTGAAGCCCACCAGCTCCCAGAAAACAAAGATCATGATCAAATTATCTGCGAGCACGATGCCCAGCATTGAGAACATGAAGATCGACAAGCCGCCAAAGAAGCGCCCGCGTGCTTTGTCATCGGCCATGTATCCGAGGCTGAATAGATGAATCAGGAAGCCCACAAAAGCCACCATCGTCAGCATCGTCGCCGACGTACCATCAAAGAGAAATCCCATCGATGCGGTAAAATCACCAAAGTGTAACCAATCCAGACTAGCGCGCAGCGTTCCCTCATCAGCTAATCCACGGATTGCCAAAAAAGAGAATGCACAAATAGCAGCAGCAGCAGCCACGGACAGATACGAAGCAAGGACGCCACGCCTCCTTAAGAAGCAGGCGATGAACACTGCGGAAAGCAGCGGGGTCAGTAATGCAGCGAGAAGTGTTTGAGCAGCGGTCATGATAACTAGTGACTCAAAGAGTTAAGTTGATCCACCATCACCGACTGACGACGTCGGAACAATGCGACTATAATTGCCAGCCCGAGTGCAACTTCGGCAGCCGCAACGGTAATAATAAAAAATACGAAGAGGTTGCCATCCATGGTGCCGTTGTAACGGGAAAAAGCCACAAAAGCCAGATTCACCGCATTAAGCATCAGCTCGAGCGACATATAAATGACGAGTGTGTTCTGGCGCAGCGTTACTCCGAGCAACCCCACTGCAAACAGCAGTCCAGCTACAATAAGAAAATCATTCAGTCCGATGGTCATTAGTAAATTAGGAATTATCAGATTCTGCGCTGACTTCGTGCTTCTTTGATACGACGATCACTCCGATCATCGCGGCAAGGAGAAGGAAGCCTGCCACTTGGAATGGCAGCATGTATTTAGTGAAGAGGCTGTAGCCAAAGGACTTGGAGGAAGTTGTAAACGGGATCCCAGCTTCGAGTGCTTGCGGGTTTTCCGCAACCGCTGCCAGTGTCGGTTCTGGGAGATGCGCGCCCGAAAATGCCGAGCAAACCAGTACCGCAACCAATAAAAAGCCAACTGCTGCTGCGCCAATCGTAAGCTTATCTTTATACTGCGTTGACCCTTCCCCCTTCTCAACATCGAGTAGCATGATAATAAAAAGGAACAGTACCATCACGGCGCCTGCATAGACCACGACTTGAACAATCGCCAGGAAGTAAGCCTCCAGCAATACGAACAACGCCGCAGTCCCAAGGAAAGCAACGATCATACTAAAGGCCCCATTCACCGCGCTGGGTGTCAGGATCATTAGCACCGCCGCTATCAGCGTAATTGCTGAAAAAACGTAAAACAGTATGTCTAACATTATAAGAGAATTAGGGATTTTTAATTAAAATTAGTGTGCGTTACCGGCGTCTTCCGCGGCTTTCTTTTTATCCCACTTGTGGTGCTCATCAGGTAATGTGCCACCCAACTCGTAGAGTTTTTCCTTCTTATTAATCATCTCTTCGCGACTATAACCAGAGAGTGAAAAGATGTCTTGCAGGAAGATCGCTTCTTCTGGACAGACTTCTTGGCACAAGCCGCAATAAATGCAACGGAGCATGTTAATTTCAAATTCCTGTGGCGCCTTCTCCACGTGCGCACGCTCTGGATCTGTCTCAGCATCGATTTCACCGGGTGTAATGCGTATCGCCTTCGGTGGACAAACAAACTCACAAAGTTGGCAAGATACACATTTCTCGCGGCCATTTGGATCCTTTACCAAGGTTGGCACACCACGATAGTTATTCGGAATGACCGGGCGTTGTTCTGGATACTCCAACGTCACAGTTTTATCAAACATCGCCTTCATGGTCGTCTTCAACCCGGTTGCGATTTGCGGAATAAATGTTTTCTCCGCGAAAGTGAGCGGCTTGCGCTCTATAACTTTTGTTTTAGCCATATTAGTTGCGGGTTAGAAGCCAGCTGTGTCACGTAGTGCGATCAGCAAAGTGTTGAAGATGAGATTGCCGATGGCAAGTGGTAGCAGAATTTTCCAGCCCAGCGCCATCACTTGGTCATAGCGAAAACGTGGTAATGTCCAACGTACCCAGATGAAAAAGAAGATCATCGCGAAGACCTTGCCCGTAAACCAAAGCACTGAGAGCACCGCTCCAAAAGTTGAATCACCCCATGGATCTGCAAATCCTGGCAAGAAATTCCAACCGCCCAAAAACAGAATCACAAACAACGCAGAGCCCATGATGACGTGCGCATATTCAGCTACGAAGAATAAGCCGAATTTAAAACAACCATACTCAGTATGGAAACCACCAACGAGATCCGTTTCCGACTCAGCCATGTCAAAAGGCAAGCGATTGGTTTCGGCAAATACCGCAACCAAGAAAATCAACGCAGAGAGCGGTTGCCAAAATGCCAGCCACAGCCAACCAGACTGCGATTCGACCACACCGAAAAGTGACAAGCCATAGTCAGAGCCTGGCGCAGCAGACCACATAAAGACAGGCAGAATCGCGAGGCCCATCGCCAACTCATACGATACCATCTGCGCGGAGGCACGAATCGCACCAAGAAATGGGTACTTACTATTTGAAGACCAGCCAGCGAGTACGATACCATACACCCCGAGCGACGACACACCCAAAATGAATAACATCCCAACGTCGAGATTCGCCAAAACCAACGGTTGTACTACACCAGACGGATCCACGTATCGACCAAATGGTAATACCACCATGGTCGTCAAAGCTGGAGCCAACGCCAAAACAGGCGCCAAATAGTAGTAAGTCGTTTTTACGTGACCGGGGGTGATCTCTTCCTTGAACAGAAATTTTAAACCGTCAGCGACGGGCTGAAAGATTCCCAAACGAGTCAAGATGTTACCAAGAATGGGGATGTGCCCAAGCAGCGGCAAGCGAGTGCGGTTGGGACCAGTACGACCTTGGATCCAACTCGAAACTTTTCGCTCTGCGAGCACCGAGTAGCTGCAAAGCCCCATGAAGACCGAAATCATCGCTACTGCGAAAACAATCGGCAATGTGAATGGCAGTGTATCAGTTATAAATTCCATGTTCAGCAAGATGCTTTACGCTTCAACTACAGCGGCATGCGCTTCCTTAAACGCGACTGAATCATATTTTAGATTCTTGGTTTCGACGAATGGCAAATCAATGAACTTGGCAGGATCAAGTGCGACACCTTCGTCGCCGATACCACGCCAGTTGATTTCTGCAAACGCACTCGTAGCTTCTGAAATACGCTCCCATGCGACATCCATCGTCAGCGCGGCCGATTTCTCATCACCTAAAAGTGCAACAATTTGCTCCAACACAATGATGTCCGAACGAACCCCAGCTGGTCCCGGCACTGCTGCTTTAAATTTCTGTAAACGAAAACTTTGATTCACAAAGGACCCGTCCTTCTCATAGACCATCAACGATGGGCAAACTACATTCGCAACTTGGCTCACTTCGTTCGCATGCGTACCAAAGTAAATCACCTTCACCTTCGCTAGTAGCTCTGGGGAAATACCAAGCTTGGTGACATCTTCATTCACGACTACCAGCGTCTTGACTGCACCCGAGTCAATGTCACTCGCTAATGGTGATAAATCAGCCTCAGGTAGTTTGGATACCAACCCATTGAGTAACGCACCACGTAAATTCGGTGTACGATCTTCAGACAGTAAAATCCCATCTCCTTCGCCGGTGTGGTGGACCAGTGTCACCGCAGCGTCGCTACGATCTGCAATCAAGCGATAGAAAAATTGTTCTTCGACGGAACTATGCGCCGAGCCCACCACTGCGACATAACCGCCTTTGATCAAATTAGCTGCGGCTGCGGCCATCTCGGCATCACTTTTGTGTACGCCTTCAATTGTATAATGAGTGAGACGATCCTCCGATTCAGACGCTTTGAATAACTCACGACCAGAGTCTGTCATCCAAGTGTCATTCACCGCGTCATTACGGCGCGGCGTGATGCGATAAATCTTACCTTCTCGGCTCCAAATCTCGGTATTTGCGCCGACGCTACTTTCGGTACAAATACTATTAGTGCGCTTGAGGAACCAAACACGCATCTTAAACCGGAAATCCGTACTGGTCAAAGCGCCCACTGGGCAAATATCAACGGTATTGAGCGAGTAGTTATGCTCAAGCTCCTTACCTGGGTAACAGGTCAGTGTCGAATACGTGCCACGATCAACAAATCCAAGCACATCGTCGTTGGCGATTTCCTTACTGAATCGAATACAACGTGCACACAAAATGCAGCGCTCATCATCCAGTGTCACCCGCGAGCCCAGCTTAGTACGCTTCGGCTTCACATTCTTCTGCTCAATAAAGCGGCTGTAGCCACGGCCGTGTTCTGCCGAGAACTCTTGCAACTTACACTCACCTGCTTGATCACAAATTGGACAATCAAGCGGGTGATTGATCAATAAAAACTCAGTCACACCATTCCGGGACTCTTTGACCACTTCAGAATTGGTTCGAATATGCATGCCTGGAGCCGCATTGGTCGCACAACCAATGGTTGGCTTTGGCATCCAACCGATTTTTTGCACGCCGTTTTCATCTAGAACCGCCTCACCCGTGGCACGATCACGCATCGGCATACCCATCTCGACCATGCACATCCGGCAATTACCTGAAATCGATAACTTAGGATGGTAACAATAGTGCGGCACTTCATTGCCCTTACCTGCGATTTTAACCGCTTCAATAATATTGATGCCCTTGGGCACCTTAATGTCCTTACCATCGATATTGATGGTGATATTTTCGACTATGCTTTGGATCTTCATTGTCTTAAATCAAAGTAGTTTTGCCGGCAGTCGGTTTTCCTTCTTTGCGAAGTGCCGCTTGAGAGCGGGCTTTTTCCACGAACTCATCATTAAATTTAGCAATAAAGCTCTGCACCGGCCACGATGCCGCTTCACCAAAAGCGCAAATCGTGCGCCCAGCGATTTGGTCTGCGATATTCTTTAGCAGTTGCGCATCTTCTTCGCGCGCCTCGCCATCAACCATTCGCTGCGTGACTTTACGCATCCAAGGCACCCCTTCGCGACACGGAGTGCACTGACCACAACTTTCATGGGCATAAAAGTAGTTAATATTTGCGAGCGCCTCGACCATATCAGTCGTATCATCCATCACAATCACACCCCCGGAGCCCGACATCGAGCCCACTGCCATCAAACTATCAAAATCCATTGGGATATCTTCGATGCCCCAATCAAATTCGGTACCGTCTTTGAGCTTACCAGTAAAGCGCTCATCCGCGCGCAGAATCTTAGCCGAAGAACCACCGGGAATCACTGCCTTGAGCTTACGCCCCGGTTTTAGACCGCCGCAGACATCATAAATCAACTCACCCAAGGTAACCGCGGAACAGGGGAACTCATAATAACCTGGCTTTTGCACATGACCAGAGACACACCAGATACGTGTTCCAGTATTGCCTGGCGTACCAATCTCGGAGAAACCTTTGCCGCCCAAGTCGATGATGTGTTTCACATCACAGAGAGTTTCCACATTATTGACGATCGTCGGGCATTGATAGAGCCCGAGTGCCGCGGGAAAATACGGCGGCTTAATGCGTGGGTTCGCACGATTACCTTCAATCGATTCGATGAGGCCGGTCTCCTCTCCACAAATATATGCCCCCGCACCACGGTGGACAATAATATCACAAGAGTAACCAGACCCAAGGATGTTGTCGCCGAGTAAATTCTTTGCACGTGCTTCTTCGATCGCCCGCTCAAGGATCTGATATCCTTCGAAAAATTCACCACGGATGTAAATAAATGCCAGCTTTGCTTGAATCGCAAACGCTGAGCACATCATACCTTCGATCAGCTGATGCGGATCTTGGTGGATGATTTGGCGGTCTTTGAAAGTGCCTGGCTCGGATTCATCCGCATTACAAACAAGGTAGATCGGCTTGCCAGATTTGCGATCGAGAAACTTCCACTTCATGCCGGCAGGGAAACCAGCACCCCCGCGACCACGAACCCCAGACTCAAGCACCTCAGCGCAAATGTCTTCGGGCTTCATCGTCACGGCCTTCTTCAGTTGCTCGTAACCACCATGCTCGATGTAGCAATCGATATCGTTGGTGTAGCCGGGCTCGTCGATATGCTTAAAAATAAGCCTGTGTTCCTGTAATGCCATTGGAATGAATGTTTAGAATTAAAAATTAGAAATGAGCAGAGAATTAGATCTCGCCGTTCTTGATTTTGGCGGCGAGCTCGGAGGCTTTGTCTGGGTCGATGTCCGTATATTCTTCTGCACCCACCATCACCACTGGCCCCTTACCACAATCAGCGTGACATTCGACGAAATCTAAGGTCACTGAACCATCTTCGCTCGTGTGGCCTACCTTACAATTAAACTCCTGCTCCAAGCGCTCACACGTCTGGTAGGCGCCTGCTAATGCACAAGGCAACGTGCGGCAAACACGCACATGATGCTTGCCTGTCGGCTCCGTGCGCAGCATCGGATAAAAGGTCACCAACTCGAGGATGTTAATCGGCTGCAGCTCTAGACGAGTTGCAATCCACTCCATCGCCTCATTTGACAGATAGCCCTGATCCTCCTGCACTAAGTGACAGAGAGGCAGCGCTGCGCTCTTCATCACTGGATAGCGCGGCACGAGCGTATCAATTTTTTCGATTGTTTCAGGTTTTAAATTCATTGCTTAAAAGAAGGCAGAAATCGGCAACTAAGTGTTCGTAATTCCTAATTTCAAATTCTAACGGTCACACTCCCCCATCACAAAGTCCAGTGATCCTAAAATCACGGTGATATCGGTCAGGTAATGACCGGGGATTAGTTTATCGAGTATGCTAAGATTACAGAATGACGGACCGCGAATTTTCAGACGATTCGGTACGCCTCCACCCTTCGAATTGATGAAGAAGCCGAGCACACCCTTCGGATTTTCTGCTTCAAAATACACCTCCCCTGCTGGAATCTGGGGCCCTTCCGTGGTGATCATAAAATTCTGAATCAACTCTTCCATGCTCGTCAGTACCTTCGCCTTTTGCGGCGCAAAAATCTTCTTCGCATCCTCTGCATAATATGAGCCTTCTGGGAATTGATCGATGCATTGGCGAATGATGGCAACGCTTTGGCGAATTTCCTCAGCTCGCATCAAATAGCGGTCATAGCAATCTCCAGTCGTTCCGATCGGCACATCAAAGTCATACTTTTCGTATCCCAAGTATGGCTTATCCTTACGCAAATCGTGATCGATTCCGCAGGCACGTAAATTCGGCCCGGTGATTCCATACGCGAGGGCATCTTCCTTTGAAATCGTGCCGATTCCTACGGTGCGATCCATAAAAATACGGTTTCGGGTCAATAATTTATCCACCTGATCGAGCACTGGCAGTACACCCTTACAAAAATCGAGCACACGCCCGAGCCAACCCTCGGGGATGTCCCGAGCCACTCCACCAATACGAGTGTAGCTGGTAGTGAAACGCGCACCTGTCAGTTCTTCAAACAGTGTGTAGAGCTTTTCACGTTCAGTGAAGGTGTACATGAACACAGTCCACGCTCCCGCATCCATACCGTACACACCCACGCCCAACAAATGTGAAGAGACGCGTGCCAACTCGCAGCACAACACGCGAATCGCTTGGCAGCGCTCAGGCACTTCAAGATTCGCAAGCTTTTCAACCGCCATCGCATATGCGACATTATTAGAAAGTGGTGCAATATAGTCCAATCGATCTGTGTAAGGCACAAACTGATTGTAGGTCATGTTTTCTGCAATCTTCTCAGCACCTCGGTGCAAATAGCCGATGACAGGCTCGCATTTTTTAATGATGTCACCATCGAGCTCCATCTTCAGGCGTAGCACACCGTGCGTGGTCGGGTGCGAAGGCCCGACATTGATCATCATGGTTTCGCCCGAAAGCTCGCCTTCACCCTCGCTTGCGCGAGCGCCGGTATCACCGATTGAAATTTCCTTGGTAGTGGCCATTTAAACAGTCCTCTTAGTTTCCGCAGGGTTTAATCTTTTTCTCATTCCAGCTCTCATCATGCGCACTGGGCTCAGTCTGACTCATCGGCCCATCTGCAGATGACACGAAGGGACCTCCCATCATTGGCGCAGGCAAAACCGATGCACCTGTGACCTCGGCCACATCATCAGCCGGTAGCGGCACTTCGATACCCGCCAATGGAAAATCTTTTCGCAGCGGGTGGTATGGATAGTCGTCCCACATCAAAATACGCTTCATGTCTGGGTGTCCTTCATAGCAAATCCCCATCATATCATAAGTCTCACGCTCATGCCAATTTGCAGAGGCATACAGCCCTGCCAAAGTTGGTAATGTTGGCTTGATATCATTCGCACAATCAACAGCAACACGTAAGTACTCATGTTTGCTGATCGATAAAAAATGATAGATGCCGGTAAAACGCGGGCTCTGCACATCATTATCGAGCGCAGTCACGTCAACCAACATATCGTAACCAAACTCATCGCGTAGCGCGGTGCACAGCTCGACAAACACATCCACTGGACAATTTAACGCAACGTGGTCCGAAGACTCGCGTTCTGTAAGCGTTTCGAAGCGCTCCTTGATAAGAGCCAAATCACTATTAGTCATCGCTTAGCTTTCCTTTTCAGCTGTGACAAATTCCTCCGAATCTGCCTTTTTGGGGATCAAATTCTTGACCGAACGCTCGGTGCCAATCTTGTCCTGCAATTTAATCATCGCATCCAACAGTGCTTCTGGGCGGGGAGGACAACCGCTGATGTAAACATCCACGGGAATAATACGATCCACACCCTGAAGCGTTGCATACGAGCGATACATACCACCCGAACTGGCACACGCGCCCATCGCGACCACCCATTTAGGCTCAGCCATCTGATCGTAAATACGACGCACCACCTCAGCCATTTTGTAAGTGACCGTGCCCGCAACGATCATGCAATCTGCCTGACGGGGCGAAAATCGCATCACTTCCATCCCGAATCGGGAAATATCAAAACGTGCACCGCCGGCGGCCATTAATTCGATGGCGCAACAGGCGAGACCCATTGGCATCGGCCAAACCGAATGTTTACGAATCCAATTAATTACAGCATCCGCCTGAGTGACAATGACTTCACCCTCGACCTTACTGTCATAAGCTATGGTTGTATTTTGCATACTATTTCTGAGACCTAATTATAGGTGCACTCAAATCGCTGAAAACCTAATTTGCCGCCCCTTTCATGCAAGCTACAATTTGATTTAATCATAACTTATTCAGTGTCTTAGGAATAAAATACGACTAGAGTATGAATTTACAGCTGGCAGCTCAATGCTAGACCGCAAGCTAAGATAAAAGCAGTTGAAGATACAGATGAACCAGACTTGTAAGTCTGTCAAAGCCACCCTACTATTAATAAATGGAATCTTGCGATAGCACCGCCTGCCAATCTGCACGCGAAATCTTCACCGAACTCGAAGAAATTTACGACGATCAGAATCTCTACTTCCGCACCATAACCTCCGTATTGGAAGCCGCTAGTGCGCTTGAAGTCCCGCATCGCCTCAAGCTGATGCTCACACAACCTAAAAATGAGATCATGGTTCACTGCCCGGTTGAAATGGACGATGGCAGCTGGCGACTCTTTAAAGGTTACCGCGTACAGCACAACAATGTCTTGGGTCCCTACAAAGGGGGCATTCGCTACCATCCAGAAGTGAAGCTCGATGAGGTCAAAACTCTTGCCCTACTCATGACCATGAAATGTGCCCTTGCGCGCCTCCCCTTTGGCGGCGCCAAGGGTGCACTGCGAATCAACCCGCAAGAAGTCAGCAAAGACGAACTGATGCGCGTCACCCGTCGCCTCACCGCTGCGCTGGGCGACAATATCGGTCCCGATTACGACATTCCCGCACCCGACGTGGGGACCAATGCACAAGTCATGGCATGGATGGCCGATACCTATATTAATTTTGCAGAATCCTCCAGCAAAGTCTCCGCGCGCGGCGTGGTGACTGGCAAGCCGCTTGCATTTGGCGGCTCAGCAGGTCGTGAAAAAGCGACTGGGCAAGGGCTCGTTTACGTCCTCGATGCGCTCTTACCTAACATGGGGATCGAGCTCGACACAGTTTCCTGCAGCCTAATCGGCTATGGCAATGTCGGCTCTTGGACCGCCCGGTTGCTGCAAAAACGCGGTACCACGCTGAAAGCCGTCATGGATCATAGCGGCGCAATCTTCAACCCAGACGGAATTGATGCGGATGCGCTCGCGCTGCACGTCTCGACTACCGGAGGCGTTCATAACTTCGCAGCTGCGAAAGCGATCAGCAATGACGCCTTTTATGCGACCCCAGTCGACCTCTTCATACCTGCTGCCTTGGAGCAAATGGTCGATCTGGAACACGCCAAGCGCATCCAATGCAAAGTACTCGTTGAAGGTGCCAACGCACCGACCACACCACACGCCGAGCGCTATCTGCTGGAACAGGGAATCGAGGTCTTACCTGCTATCCTGTGCAATGCTGGAGGCGTCACCGTCAGCTATTTTGAATGGAAGCAGAACCGCCAATCCGAAACATGGGACGAAGCACTCGTCGACGAACGACTTAAAGCGACAATGACTCGCTCCGCCGAACGCGTGCTTAAAATGTCAAAGCGCCTAAATTGCAATATGCGCATTGCCTCTTATGCCTCAGCAATCGAGCATATTGATAAAGTCTACGAACTGCGCGGCGTGTTCCCATGAACAGTTGTTTGCAAGACAAGAATGAGAGCAGCCTAATTGACAATTTACCCTTTTAGCTTGGTGTCTCTATGGCATTGACAGGCACGATTTTGTCATTCTAATCATCAACGTCGTTTGAAAAGTATGCGCTGCCAAGGGTACGCATTCGTACGGATCTATTTTCCGAATTGTTAACTTAAACAACGACACTCTCACTAAACTACGGATTATTATTCGTAGCTTCTCATACAGCCGAACACCGTGTGTATGCAGCTGTTGAAAGACCTATTATCGCCATGCTATGGCCACTCAAACAATGAGTAACCAAGAATCAACTAAGGAAGCCCCACAGGACAATCAAATCGCCGTTTCCGGCATTTTGGAAATTTTACCGAATAAAACGGGGCAGCTACTCGACCCTAGCCGTAATGGTAAGACTCGCCCAAGCGACCCCTTCGTCACCCGCGAACTGATCAAGCGCTTCCGTCTAAAACAAGGCCACTTAATTGAGGGCCAGGCGATCAAGAACGAGCGCTTCCCCAACCCCAAAGTCCGTTTTATCGACACAGTCGATGGTTGCACGATGGAAGAGCGCAAAGGCCGCTACAGTTTTCAGCAAATGGTTTCGATCGCTCCGGATGAGCAACTCAAGCTCGAAGCTAAAGACGGCCGCATCACCACCCGCATCATGGACTTGTTCTGCCCGATCGGCAAAGGCACCCGTGGGCTGATCGTTGCACCCCCGCGTACAGGTAAGACGACTTTACTCCACGACATCGCGCACGGTGTCATCGAAAATCACCCCGAATGCCACGTTATCGTATTACTCGTCGACGAGCGCCCTGAGGAGGTCACCGACTTTAAGCGCAGTGTCGATGCCGAGATCTACGCTTCGTCCAATGACGAGGAGATCACCAATCACACTCGTCTTGCCGAAATCGCGATCGAGCGTGCCAAGCACTTGGTTGAATCAGGCAAAGACGTGGTACTGTTACTCGACTCCATCACGCGACTGGCACGTGCTTATAATGCCGCATCTGGCAAAGGCGGTCGCACGATGACTGGTGGCCTCGATAGTCGCGCGCTCGAAAAACCACGCCAATTTTTCTCTGCTGCACGTAATTGTGAAGATGGTGGCAGCCTGACCATTATTGCGACTGCGCTGGTACAAACTGGCAGTAAGATGGATGATCTGATTTTTCAAGAATTCAAAGGCACTGGTAACATGGAAATGGTACTCGACCGCAAAGCTGCCGAGTTACGACTCTGGCCCGCCATCAACCTCAACGCCTCCGGCACTCGTAAAGAAGAACTCATCCTTACCGGTAAATATCTGGAAGGTGCGCAATTCCTGCGACGCGCACTCGCGGGACAGAAGATCGAAGATGCTGCAGAAATCATGATTGATCGCTTTACTCAGACCAAAAATAACGACGAGTTCCTCAAATTACTGGACCGCTGACATTCTTTAACAAGTTTAAGAAGTATTGCGTAATGCTTTCTCTCACATTCGCCTAAAGTGCGTAATTATTCTGTGTCTTCAGGTAGCGTGCTCACACTGGTCAGCTCGACCCGCTGTAAGCGCTCATACAATGTCTCTCCTTGTGGGAGCTTGGGTACGAGCGACTCTAAGCGACTCCACGCATAAACCGCAGCTAAGCGAGCACTCTCCTCGAAAGAAGCACCACGTTGCTGCGCTTGTAAATAACCAGCCAGCAGTGCATCTCCTGCGCCCACCGTACTGACCACAGAAGTCACCGATGCACGTGCCATTAATGTGGAATCGCCCGATAAAAATAAAGCACCCGCTTCTCCCATCGAAACAATCAGCGTTGGCATTTGCTGCGGACATAGTTCGCGCGCCGCCGCGAGTGTCGACTCCGCGCCTTGCAAGTCTCTGTTCAACAATTCCGCGAGCTCATATTGATTAGGCTTGGCCAAATCAACACCAACTTTAATTGCGGCAGCTAAGGTAGGCCCACTGCTATCGATTGCCACTCTAGCGCCCTTGGCACGTAGCGAACCAATCATATCCGCTACAAAGGAAGCTTCTACAGCGACTGGTAAGCTTCCTGAAATCACAAACCAACGCTCAGGCTCAACCAATTCTAACAGTTGCCGTAACAAGACCTGGCACTGCGCCGGTGTGGGTGAAAGCCCTGATAGGTTAAGGTCCGTAGTCACCCCAGTATTTGAGTCCACTATTTTGATACATGTACGCGTCTCCCCAGCCACACGAACACAGGCATCTTCTATCCTGTGTCTGGCGAAATGCTGCTCATACAATGCAATATTTGCTTGCCCTAAAAAGCCAGCCGCCACGACTCCCGGCTCCCCACCGATTGCCAACATCGTCGCAACATTTATGCCCTTACCTGCTGACTGGCGGTGGGATCCACACGCACGATTAACCGCACCAGGTTCGAAGCGATCAACATGCACAGTGTGATCGATTGCAGGATTTAAAGTCACAGTTACTATAGACGCTGGCATAATTATAATCTGTTACAAAACAGTCTTCAGAGGTCGTTTAAAATCAATGGCTCCAAGTGTGGTGTAAGCAATTTCCCCTCAAATCTACCAACGCGGATTGGCACTTTAAAGTGCTGCCACTAAGGGCATTGATAGCTGAGAACGAGCGAAACACTTTTTTAGGCGGAAAACATATTTTAAATGAGTCAGAGGACGCAATTATTTGCAAATGCACTGTCCCTGGTTCACAACAATTCGAGCTGATCATTCCCACTAAGGCTCCATGCATCTACACCACGACGGCGTAAATCAGCCGCAAAATCAGCGGTTGAACCATGCACTGTGTACACTGTCCGCGGTGATACCACGTCGACAAACTCAAGCAGTTCCTGATAATCAGCATGGTCCGAGAGTGGCAATACAGCATCTGTGCGGTAGCGATATTGGCTCGAAGATTGCAGGCCCCAACCACTGATCATGGCAAGTCGATGCCGCCCAACTGGTAGTTGCTTCCGCACTGATGGCGGCAACACGACCACGCAACCCTGCATATTAAGAAAATCGAGCGGTCGGGTATTTGGCATCCTAAAGCCATATTTCTCATAAACCGGATTTAATGCACGAATGGTTTTGTGCGCCATCAGCTCAAAGCCGCTGGGTTCTAATATCTTTAAGACCTCCTGCGCTTTACCCAACGAATAAGCCAACAGAATCGGCACCTCCCCCGCCGCTAGGGCATCTGCGCAAAAACTGCGTATTTCGGCCTGCAGGTCGGCAGTGGCCGGGAAAACAAACTCAGGGCGACCAAAAGTAGACTCCATAATCAGGATGTCAGCCTGTGGGATTTTAATCGGCTCCGCCGCTAAACCGCGACGTGTTTTAAAATCACCCGTATAAAGTAGTGATTCACCAGAGGGGGCCTCCACCCGCACCATCGCTGATCCCAGTACATGCCCCGCTGGGAATAGTTCAATGCGCAGAGCACCATGCTGGTAAGCCTCACCGTACGCCAAGGCCACTCCACGCTGCGCGGCGGCATCTCCGAGGCGCACGCGTATACAGTCAATCGTTGCGGCAGTGGCTAGAAATGACTGGTGCCTCGCCACGTGGTCACCGTGTGCATGCGAGACGACCGCAAATGGCTTTGCGCGGCGTGCATCGATCCACAAGCCACTATCAGGCAAATACAGTCCGCCTCGTTCAACTGCTGTTAACATATTCAATAGCGACAGGCAAAACGACACTCACGTATGCTGGTAACTGCCAATATAATTACTTAAATCCAATTTTCGCCATGAAACTTCAAGGCTTGTGCTAATTCTTTGGCAAAAAACGGACCGCGATAGATCCAGCCGGTGTAAATTTGGATCATGGATGCGCCTGCATCCATCTTTTCACCTGCTGCTTCAGGCGAATCGATTCCACCCACGCCGATAATCGGCAACTTACCCTCGGTGGAGCGATAAATGTAATTAATCACGTCATTCGAGCGCTTGCGAATATCAGTACCACCGCTCATACCTCCGGTCTCGTTCGAAGTAAAGCCGCTCGGACGGGTAATCGTCGTGTTGGTAGCTATAATACCATCATAGCCCAAGTCCAAGAGCACACTAACGATCTGATCGATCTCCGCATAGCTCAAATCCGGCGCAATCTTCAATAGCATTGGATGCGGCTTATGCCCTAGCTTCTTCGCATAGCTACGATTTTCGTCTCGTAAGGTTGTCAGCAAAGCACGCAGATAACTCTCCGTCTGCAATTCACGAAGTCCCGGAGTATTCGGGCTACTAATATTGACTGTAAAATAGTCGGCCTGATCTGCAAGCGTACGAAACGACGCCAAATAATCATCGACAGCCTGATCCAGGGGAGTTGCCTTCGCCTTGCCAATATTCACACCAACAGGCATGCGCCGCTTCCCTTTCGGGTACTGGTGGGTGAGACTGTTTAACATCGCTTCCGAACCCTTATTATTAAAGCCCATGCGGTTGATAATCGCATTTTCCTCAGGAAAGCGAAATAACCGCGGGCGCGGGTTTCCAGGTTGCCCCTGTGGCGTAACAGTACCTACCTCTGCATGCCCAAAACCCAGTGCCTCGATCGCACGAGGAAATTCACCGTCCTTATCCATGCCCGCTGCCAGGCCGACACGATTCGAAAATTCTAGGCCAAAAAGCTGAACTGGCTTGTCTTCACACACTTGATTGAAGCGACGTACCATAGAGCAAAGCATCGGCGTAGCTCCCATCAACTTGAGCATTTGAGCAACGCGATCGTGCGCTTGTTCTGGCTCCATGCGGAAACAAATAGGTCGGATAATGTTTTCGTAGATACATCCCATATCGGTATGTCTGTTAGTCTATATTATGAAATGCGCAAGTTAAGAAGACACCCACTTTGAGCAATGAATATGACTCAGATGAAAAATTTCTGACAAAGCACTTTACAATTTGGTTTTGTAAGCTTTTACCCGTTATACAGTAATTTATTAAATCCTAGTCAGCAATCAGCCTCAATTCATTTACACCTAGGAAATAAGCCCTTTTAAAGCATGCCGAATACATCTGCAAAACTCACCTGGTGCAAAGCCAGCATCGGAGAAGACATGAACTGGTGGATCAAAGAAATCAGTGATCCAATCCATTGGGAAATCGATGGTCTGGGAATCATCGATCCTCGACAGTTCCAGCACATTCTAGACCTCATGGAGCCGCTCAACGAATACGGCCTGCAGACTGATCTAGTTGCAGACGCGTTCTACTCGTTCGGAATCGACGAGATCCAAGAAGACAAGTCGGTGCTACTTAAACGCATCAATGATAACATTCTCGATAGTGAAGACCCACTCTTTGCTCTCCCCGATGTACTTGACGAGGACAAGGGCCCCTACGCAGACTTACTGGACCACATTACAAAACTGCGTATCAAATTGCTCAATGACCTGATTGACTTCGCCCAAAACTTGACTGTGGAAGAACTCGAAGAAGAGATTCGTGAATCACAAAACGGGGATTACCTTGAAGGTCGTGCAACACACTATTTTACAGAGCTTACATCGATTCTCGAATATGTCCCAGAAGGCTTCGAGCTTGACGATGATGACGAGACCACTCCTAAGTCTGAAGACGAAGTACTCGAAAAAGACCTGGCCGATGTCGACGCAGGCACCGACACTGAAGAAACCATAGTCGCTGATGAAACGATGAAATGGGACGAGGAAGAGGAAGATCAGGAACAGGAATACGAAGAGCACACCAGTCCACCTGAAAACGTGCCAACATCGGAAAAATCCGATTAATTTTCTAATTTATAACCACGTACAAAAACTCGGCTCACGCCGAGTTTTTTTATATCTGCACAATCAGCTACAATAAACGAAACGTGCTCAAGTCGTTCAATTTAGAGCGTTCGATCTACTCTAAAGTAATTCCATAAAGAGTAGGCAATAACGCGACTCATTGTGAATAAATGCCAGAACCAATCGCCTTTAATCAATAAGTGCTTATACTAACCGTAACATGATTTATCAGCCGAATACTTTATACCAGAAGCTTATACTAAAAATACGTGATTTTAATTATATTTAGTAAGCTTAGTAACCAACTTATAATAGGAACAATAAGGTTATAGAATACACTATGAACACTATATCTGAATACATTCTAATATGCTACTTTATGATTTGTTTAGTTAATCATGCGATAAATGAAAATTTCTAATTGCTACATTGTTCGTACGGCTTTTGGCCAAACAGATTTAACAACACAATGACAGTATAGTTCACCGCTAAAATCATCCATTACCATTAGTATTCTCTAATACATCTATTTCATTATCGCGGGTCTTTTATCATTTTTTCCGCATGGACAGACGCCTCTTCTGTAAATAGCAGAAGGGGCTTTTTATTAATCCCGTCATAACTACCTGATAATTAAATATTTAGCTTACAACTTACGATGCCAAAACCATTGGTTCCAGGTGAATAAGCTAAGTGCCCTATTTAAACTAAAAATATGAAAAAAGTAATCGTTATCGAGGATCAAACTGTCCTTCGTGATCTAATTTGCCAGTTAGTGGATGGTTACACAGATATGGAAGTAATTGCTCAAACTGGATGCGGCGCAGAAGGCTATGAGTTCTGCTTAGAGCATCGGCCAGACTTGGTAATACTGGATATCATATTGCCCGGTCTATCTGGCACTGAAGTGCTGAGGCGCCTCAAAGCTAAAAGCCCGAAGATAAACATTCTCATCTTCTCCGCCGCGACATCCAACAATATCGTTACCCGCGTTCTCAAAGCCGGCGTTACCGGATATATAGAAAAGGCAGCCAGACTTACCGAACTCGAAAAAGCAATCACTCTAGTGGCTGAAGGTCGCTCGTACTTTAGCCCCCGCATTGTAGAAGTAATGCGTAATTTGATGGTTAATGGTTGTGAAGACGACCCCATAGACGCACTGACAGCTCGTGAACGAGAAATTGTGCAATTGATTGCAGAGAGCAACAGTAACAAGGAAATCGCTGCTAAACTGGGCATGAGCGTGCGGACAGCAGACACTCATCGTACCAATATCATGAAAAAGCTAGGTCTGCATGATGTCGCTGCCCTCACCCGCTGGACAATCGCCAACAAATTGGTGGATCCAAACATCTATTAATGAAGCGAAGAAGCAGCCCCGAAGACTCATCGCTAGATAACACAAGTAACAAGCAGAGTTTAAAGCCTTGAGCTTAACTCACCTTAGCAAATGTCACCTTGATTTACCCTAAACCACGCTGACTCTTCGCAGTAAAGTCGAGGAAGGTCTTCACGATGGGGTGATCTATGTTCTCATTCGTCGTCAGCCATTCGACCGCTTGGCTACGGTTCATGCCGTCTTTAAAAAATGCTTTGAACACGCGTCGTGTCAGGGAAATGTCTTCTTTACTGTATCCCGCTCGTTCCAGGCCGACCTTGTTAATCGTCCGTGTCGCAGCAGGGTTACCATCGCTAATCACATAAGGCGGAACATCTTGCACTACTTTTGAAGTCGCGCCGACCATTGCTCGCGTACCTACACGACAAAATTGATGCACTCCTGCGCCCCAACCAATATTGGCATAGTCATCCACTACAACATGGCCACCCAGCGCAGAGTGACTGCTCATGACCAGATGATTCCCCACCACACACTCATGCGCAATATGGCTGTAAGATAGTATATTATTATCGCTGCCAACAATCGTCAACTGCTCGGCAGAAGTGGCACAATGTACAGTTGTAAACTCGCGGAACACATTCCGGTCACCGATCTGCAAGCGGTGCACCCCACCCTGATACTTCAGGTCATGCGTCTTCCCGCCCACATACGCATACGGATGCACTTCATTATTCACACCCATGGTGGTCGCGCCATCGACCGTAGCATGATGCATGACCACCGTGCCTTGAGCGATTTTGACTTGCGCACCAATATAGGCATACGCACCCACACTGACGCCCTCGCCTAGTTGAGCACCCTGTTCAATGATCGCAGTCGGATGAATATTTGTAGCCATTAAATCAACCTCTATTCGGACGCATCTGCCAACATGAACATTAGTTCGGCGCTGGAAACTGGCTTACCCGCGACCGAACAAACGCCGGTTGCGGTCGCGATCTTATTGCCACGAACTTTGGTAATTTTGACCCGAATCTCAACCGAGTCACCGGGCTCAACCGCTTGGCGAAATTTAACCTTATCGACACTCATAAAGAAGGCGATTTTGTTCTCCTCCACTGGCAAACGACGCAACAACAACAAGCCTGCGGCCTGAGCCATCGCTTCAATCTGCAGCACACCGGGCATCACTGGACGCCCAGGGTAATGGCCTTGAAAATACGGTTCGTTAATGGTGACATTCTTGAGAGCTACCAGCTCGTCATCATTCGGGACATCTGTCACGCGGTCAATCATCACGAACGGATAACGGTGTGGCAACAAATCCATCACACGGCGAATATCCATAACAGTTTCAGGTTGATCCGAAACCGTAGGCGCTTTTTTCGCTGAAACCTTCTTGGCGCCTTTTAGCTTTGCCAATAATTTTGCTCGAAGCACTTTAGAGAGTTCCGCATTCAGCGCATGCCCGGGGCGCACAGCAATGAAGTGAGCCTTAATTGGCATCCCCACCAGCACAATATCACCAACAATATCGAGAATCTTGTGCCGCACGAACTCTTCCTTAAAGCGCAACGGCTCTTTCGAAAGAATTTTATCGCCCTTAATCACGATCGCACTGTCAAGACTGCCGCCTTTGATCTTACCTAGCTTTAACAGCTCCTCGATATCTTCATAGATCGTAAATGTCCGCGCTGGCGCTACCTGAGCTACATAGCTCTCAGGGTCAATATCCAAGCTCAAGTGCTGCGTATGTATTCCACGGTCATCGGTCGAAGTACAAGTGACTCGGAAGCCATCGTGCGGCAATGCAATGATCGAACTTGCACCACGTGTGACCGAGATCGGCTCATCCAACACAAAATACTCGCGTTCGGCGTCCTGCTCCACGGGTTCGGCTTGTTGAATCAAATTTACAAAGTGCTTTGCAGAGCCATCCAAAATTGGTGGCTCACTCGCATCCATCTCCACCAGTACATTGTCTACTCCACAACCATGGAGAGCACTGAGGACGTGTTCGACCGTATTGACCTTAGCATGGCCATCAGCAATCGTCGTGCTGCGCACAAGATCAGTCACATAATCAACCAACGGCTTTAATTCAGGCTTGCCGAACAAATCCATCCGCTGAAAAACGATACCGTGATTAGCAGCGGCAGGTTTTAGAGTCAGATGGACTTCCTCACCAGTATGCAGTGATTTTCCGCTAATTGAGACTTCTCTAAGAATAGTACGTTGCTTCATAAAAATGTAAAAATAATGCAGCGCTTCAGCCGACAATGCCAGAGGAAGCAAAGCGGACAAACTACGAGATCAAGGACGCATGTAAAGCATCTGTTTCGAGCTGAAATACATGCCACAAGTTCGCCAATCCGGCTATTTGCAATAAAGTGATAGACAAAAAAGCTTTCGAGACACCATACATTCGAAAAATTACTTTGCCTCTGCCCGTGCCGCGCGTTACCTCCAATTGCTTTTTATAACACTAAAATGCTCGAAAACCTTACAGACAAACTGGGTTCTGCCCTACGCAACCTGCGCGGGGTGGGCAAACTGACCGAAGAGAATATGGCCGATGCGCTCAAAGAAGTGCGCAAAGCCCTCCTCTCTGCCGATGTTCACTTCAAGGTTGCCCGTGAGTTCGTTGCAAACGTCCAAGCACAATGTGTTGGGCAACAAGTACTCAAATCCGTCACACCTGGCCAACAAGTCATCAAAATTATTCATGACGAGCTCGTTCAATTGCTTGGCGAAGGTGCCACTGATCTAGAAGATAAAAAGCCTCTACGCATCATGATGGTTGGCCTGCACGGCTCTGGTAAAACCACCAGTAGTGGCAAGCTAGCCCGTTTTCTTGCCAAAAAACGTGATTATCGACCTGCGCTGGTGGCCTGCGATGTTTATCGCCCCGCTGCGATCGATCAGCTTGAGTTACTCGCCAAAAACGCAGGCTGCACCTTTTACGGCGACCGCGAAGAAAAAGATGTGGTTACTATCGGCAGGCGTGGACTGGCAGCTGCCAAATCAGCGGATGCTAACTTAATCATCTTTGATACCGCAGGCAGGTTACAAATCGACACTGACCTGATCGAAGAGATCAAACAGCTCAAAGACGCCGTCCAGCCTGATGAGATATTACTCGTCGCAGACTCAGCACTCGGCCAAGAAGCAGTCAACGTCGCCAAACACTTCCACGAAGCGGTTGGCTGCACCGGAATTATCCTGACCAAACTAGACGGTGACGCTCGAGGTGGTGCTGCTCTCTCGATGAAATCAATCACTCAGGTGCCAATTAAATTCATGGGCTTGGGAGAAAAGCCGGATGAATTCGAGATTTTCCACCCAGACCGACTCGCTTCACGTATCTTAGGCATGGGTGATGTCGTTTCTCTAGTTGAGCGCGCACAAGAAAATATCGACGAAAAAGAAGCGGAACGACTCGCCGAAAAAATGCGCAAGGCCGACTTCAATCTGGAAGACTTTTTGGCACAAATGCAGCAAGTTAAAAAAATGGGTTCGCTAGGCTCTATTGTCAGTATGCTGCCAGGGGCAAGCGGAATCCAAGTCGGTGACGAAGAAGAAAAGAAAATGGCTCGTACAGAAGCCATTATCCTATCGATGACTTTAAAAGAGCGCCGCAACCCCCGTATTCTCCGCGGTAATCGACTGAAGCGCATCGCTGACGGCTCTGGGGTGCAGGTGCGTGACGTCAATGCGCTGCTCAAACAATTTGGCCAGATGCAAAAGATGATGAAAATGATGAACGGCGGTAAAGGCCGCAAGATGATGAAGGCCATGAAGGCGCAAATGGGCGAAAACGGCGGCATGCCGGGATTGCCAGGCATGTAATGCTGATTTGCTAGTACTTTAAATTCACGCACGCCATTACAATGCCAGAACACGCACCGTCACAGCTCCAGAATCTCGATCGCATTCTCCTCACCGAGCAACAAATCAAAACACGGCTGCAAGCACTTGGAACCGAAATCAATAGCGCCTATCAAGGCCGTGAAATCACAGCCATCGCGATCATCAACGGAGCAGTCATATTTGTCGCCGACTTGATACGTCACCTAGACATTCCGCTGCGCCTCGATTGTATCCGCGTCTCCAGCTATCGTGATGCCACCTCTGCCCAGCAAGCACCGGAAATTATCGACCGTATCCGACTCGATATCGAGGGCTCTGACGTGCTACTACTTGATGACATTCTTGATACTGGGAACACGCTTGCAGAAGTGTCCAAAGTGCTACGCAGCCTGAGGCCAGCTAGCCTTAAAACCTGCGTACTCCTCGATAAAAAAGCCCGCCGCAGTACCGAATTTGAGGCAGATTTCGTCGGTTTCCAAATACCGGATGAATTTGTTGTCGGGTACGGTCTCGACTTTGCCGAAAGCTACCGCCAGCTCCCCTGCATCGGTGTCCTTAAGAGTGAGCATCAAACGATATCACCGACCACCTAAGCCTCTAGCTCAAATTCAACATGTCTACCACACACGATAACCGCCGCATCGCTGGTAACCGCCCGTTGCTCCCACCCGCCATCCTTATCGAAGAGATTCCCCTCTCTGATAAAGCCGCGACTGTAGTTGAAGATGGCCGCGCCGAAAGCGAAGCCATTCTCAATGGTAGCGATGATCGTCTCATCGTAGTCGTCGGTCCCTGCTCCATTCACGATACCAAAGCCGCGATCGAGTATGCTGAAAAACTCGTACCTGTGGCTGCAAAATACAAAGCCGACCTGCAGATTATCATGCGCGTCTATTTCGAAAAGCCACGCACTGTCGTCGGCTGGAAAGGCCTGATCAATGATCCCCACATCGATGGCAGTTTTGAGATTAATCAAGGCCTACGCATCGGTCGTAAGCTGCTAGTCGACATCTGTGAGCTCGGTCTGCCCACCGGTGCCGAATTTCTCGATACCATTATTCCCCAATTTATCGCTGACGCCATTGCATGGTCCGCTATCGGCGCACGTACCACAGAGAGCCAAATACACCGTGAGCTCGCTTCTGGGCTCTCGATGCCAGTGGGCTTCAAAAACGGCACCAGCGGCAACGTACAGATCGCCATCGATGCGGTGCGCTCCGCCGGTCAACCACACTGGTTTCCATCGGTGACTAAGCAAGGAGTGACCGCAATTTTCGAAACTACGGGGAATCCTTCGGCTCACTTGATACTGCGCGGTGGCAATCGTACAGGTCCAAACTATGAAGCCAAAGAGATCGCACCGGTGCTAAAGCAATTAGACGAAGTCGGACTGCCCCAAAAGCTCGTAATCGACTGTAGTCACGGCAACAGCAACAAAGACTATACACGTCAAACGGTGGTCGCTCAATCAATCGCCGAGCAAATCGCTGCAGGCCAACGGGGCATCGCAGGTGTCATGTTGGAGAGTCACCTCGTCGCCGGCCGTCAGAACTACGACGCCAACGGCAACAACACCTACGGCCAAAGTATCACTGACGAATGCATCGATCTGGCAGCAACCGAAGCGATTCTAAAACAACTGGCTGTTGCGATACAAGCTCGGCGCACACCCTAAAGATCCGAAAATACATGTGTGTGAGCGTCCGCGGCCAGACTTATTCAATCGGAAATCTAACGAATTGTTATTCGCCGTTCTGATCTCACAGAATTATCGCGACTGCAGGCGGATCTTATTCAGCTGGTTGCTGCGACATACATCCATGACTTCAGTCACATGTTTCAGCGAAACCTCTTCATCTGCTACGAGTAAGACTGGCAAATCCGGAGTCAGTTCACCGGCAAGTTTAATTGCTTCCTTAAAGGCACGCATTTCCATCAGTTGATTGTTGAGATAAACCTCCCCGTCGGGGCTAAGGGCAATCGTAATTCGTTCGTGCACCTCATTCTTGCCAGCAGTCTTAATCTCAGGCAAAGTAATATTGAGCGCGCTGATTTGCTTAAACTGCATCGTCACCATAAAAAAGAACAACAGCACCGTCAGCACATCGACCAAGGGCACGATGTTAATCGATGGGTGACGCCGTCTATGTGAGACTAAATTACTCATTGCAATTTAAGTTTATGCTTGTGGACGCTTACGAGCCAGTTCTGTTAAACACTCGACGCCAACGCTAATCCTCGCCGCCAGCAATTCGACACGGCGTAATAAATATGCATGTGCTGCGAGGGCTGGAATCGCGACTACCAAACCTAAAATCGTCGTATTCAACGCCAGCGCGATTCCACCAATAAAAGCACTCGGGTCTGCCAATCCACTCTCCGCAAAGAAATTACCAAAGACTTTGGTTAGTCCTGTTACAGTCCCCAGCAGACCAAGTAACGGAGCAGCGCCGATCACGACCTCAAGTAAAAACAAGCCGCGCTCCAGTCGGCTCACCTCAAGCCGCGCAAACGCATTGAGCGCATCAGGATCGGGCTGACGATCTCGGTAGAAGCAAATGATACGCCCCGTCACTGAATCCAAGTCTGCCTCAACTTTATCCAAATCACCTTCGACAAACGCATCCACTAAACGTTGTGGTATGACGCTGGAATTACGCAGCGCAATCAGGCGTTCGACCGTTATAAAAACAGCGATAAAGGAGCATAATGCGAGCGGATAAAGAAAGATGCCTGTATTCGTCAGTAGATCCATAATGATTAAGATGATTGTTCTACAAAAAAGGCGCAACCGTATAGGTTACGCCTTTTTCAATTTAAATTCACGAAACTAAGCCTGCATGTAAGCGAGTGCGTCTGTCACTTTAGTGACATCGCCCGCGCCTTCGAGTAACTCATCCAATGGATCATATGTGCCATTGAGTAAACTCTCACGGGCGCCGGCCTTAATCTCGCAAAGGATCGACTGGTCACCAAACACCACCTTCAGGTTTTCTACATCAACAGTAACCTCAAGCTCAGGATCTGCTTCAATTGCCGCAGCTAATGTCTCACGGTCGGCATCGCTTGCGATTACACAGACAACACCGAGATTAGTGGAATTACCAAAGAAGATTTCAGCGAAACTGCCAGCAATCACAGCGTTATAGCCAGCGCGGAGAATCGATTGCGGCGCATGCTCACGTGAACTGCCGCAACCAAAGTTGTTACCGCTCAAAATGATCGATGCGTTTGAAAAACGCGGATCGTTCAGATTATGCGCCTTGTCTTCGCCTGACTCGGTCTTACGAACATCGTAGAAGAGATACTCGCCGAGGCCATCAAAGGTGATGCACTTCATGAAGCGAGC
>JAFMDL010000009.1 GCA_017857255.1 Puniceicoccaceae bacterium
TGAGGAAGCCTAGTTTGGTAACGAGTGTGGTGGCCGGACTGTAAAATGACCAACGGAACATCGCTTGTAACGTTTTGTGCTTGAGATCGACCGCGCGTTGCTCGAAACGCGCGGACTCACGCTGTTGCAGGCCGAAGGTTTGGATGAGGCGGTTGCCCTGAATATCTTCGACGAGTAGGCTATTGAGTTCTCCAGAGCTTTCGCGGACGCCTTTCCAGACAGTGCGTGAGCGTTTTGCGTAAAATCGACCACAAATGAGCAGAATCGGTACAGGTAGGAAGACACAAGAGGCGAGCGCAGGTTGCATCCAGAATAACACACCAGTAATACCAACTATACGTAGCAGTGCACTGGTGCCTTGCTCTGTGCCGTCTAGCAGGGCTCGTTCGACGGCAGAGACATCTTCAATTACGCGCGAGGAAATTTCGCCACTCTTGCGTTGGTCGTAGAAAGAAACGGGGAGGCGCAAGAGTTTCGTGTGCAGGTCGCGCCGCATCTCTAACAGTACTTGCTGCTCGAGTGTATTGTTTAGACGTATGCGTAGGCTATTAAAGACCTCACTTGCGATGTATAGAACGGCGATGAGTCCAACTCCCCATATCAACGAATCAAAGGCGCCAGTCGTTTTGATGTCATCCAGTATGACTTTGATGGTGTAAGGCACCGCGATCTCCATCAACGTCATGCCTGCGGCGAGACCGATTGTGAGCCAAAAAAGGCTCTTATAGCGGAACAAGTAGGCAGAGACTCGCAGGATAGTATTTGGGTGATTAGTCTTAGTAGTGCTCACGAAAAATGATAAATTGTGTGACAGAATCCTTGCCAGATGTAATTAGCAAATCTGAATCGATTTTAAATTAAGGTTGTGTCTTGTCTAGGATACAGACTTTTTCAATCGGTATTCGGGCTTTTCCCAATTTAAAACTGCAACTTATAACGATAAATTTGATACAATTATGTCTGTACGACTTTACATAGGAAATCTTTCTTTTGATGCCACCGGCGATGATCTTCGCGAAATCTTTGCAAACTGCGGAGCGGTGGAAGAGGCAATTATTGTGACTCGTCCGGGCGGCGGTCGTCCGCGTGGCTTTGGTTTCGTCACAATGGAAGACTCTGAAGGTGCTGACGAAGCGATTCGCCAACTCGACGGTCAAGAATTTGCGGGGCGTAAATTGACTGTCAATGTGGCTAAAGACCGCGAGACAAAAGAGCAGGATTAACATCCTTTGAGGTGCTGAAACGTGCTTAGCGATCAACAGGTCTGGCGCTAGCTAAGTACTCGGATTTATGCTAATCGTGTTTGCACCGCGGTCCAAATGGTTTGTTGAAGTGTTTCGATGGAGGCGCTGCCGTCCAGCACGAGAAACCTTTCTGGCTCTGACTCGGCGAGTTTGAGATAGCCTGTTCGCACGGCTTGAAAAAATTCGATCGCTTCTTGTTCCATGCGGTCGAGCTGGCCATCGCTGCGGGCATGGACGCGCGCCATACCCGCTTCAGGCGAGAGATCGATGAGTATGGTTAAATCTGGTCGCGCGTCGCCTACGGCAAATTGATTGATGGTGGCCACTGCCTGCGTATTGATTTGTCGCGCGACGCCTTGATAAACTGTAGTGGAGTCCATAAAGCGGTCACAGAGTACAATTTGGCCCGCAGCGATGGCAGGAATGATACGCTCCCGCGTAAGTTGGGCTCGACTGGCGGTAAAGAGTAGTAATTCTGCTTCTGGAGACATGCCCGCGCCGGCAGCATCATGTTGCAGGAGATTGCGTACAGCTTCGCCCAGCGGGGTGCCGCCAGGTTCACGGGTTTGTAGTACCTGCTTGCCTTCAGATTGAAGGCGTTCAGCCAATGCTTTAATTTGGGTGGACTTGCCGCAGCCTTCCGTGCCCTCGAATGTTATAAAGAGACCCGCCATAAGTAGTTACCAAGTCGCAATGAATTCAGCTAGTTCGTCGAGTGACGGGCTAACTGCAGTACGCACGTAGTAGCCTGAAGTGGCGACGGCTACTGTAAGTGATGCGGCCGGTGAGAGGCCAATCAGGCGTGCAGTCACGAACCCTGAGTTGAAGTGGTCGCCTGCGCCGGTGGTAATCTTGGGTTTTTCACAGTAGGGTCCCTTGACGTAGGCAGTCCCTTCGGCAGTGGCACAAGCAGCATCGTGGGTCGGGTGCACAACGAGCGTATCGAGCTTCAGCGCTTTGCGAATACGTGCGGCCATGACCTGCAGATTCTCTGGTGTGTTCTTAACTGGTTCGAAGCCGAGGAGCTGATCGACTTGCTCTGCCTCACGCAGGTTGAGACCAAGAATCACTTTACCGAATGCTTCGAATTTCCCAAAAATATCCAGTACTTCGAGTAAATCTTCTTTTGAGCGCTTTTCAGGATCGGCTAGATCGAAGAAAAAGATGCGTTCTTTATTGTCTGACACATTTGGTAGCAGATGCTCTAGAAAGTCGTTAAAGACTGCTGATAAGTAAGGGATCATCGTCCAGTTAACCATGGCGACTAAGTCCGATTCCGAGAAGCATTGGTGAATCTCATGGGCACCCATAGCACTCACAATATGCTCGTAATTAATATCATCGAGGCTGGCCATGGAACCGAGCATGATTTTACCGTCGCTAAATTCTGCAGCGTGGGTGACACCGGGGTCCGTAATAGACACTGCGTTTGTTTTAGTCGCGAATTCTGTGAAGACGGGGTGAATGGCAGTTTTACCTAAGGCACCTAAGTAGCGTACTTGTATACCATGAGCGCATTGTGCATTCGCCATAATAGGGCCGTTGCCCCCAAGTTTTTCGAGTACAGGCGCGAGTTCAATATTTGCGCTCTTCCCAGCAGCTGAGCTGATCCGTGCACCAAATTCGGCGATTGTTGCGATCGGTGTAAATTGGTCACCAGGTCCAGACCGCTGATCGACAGGGTGCACAATCTTATCGACGAATCCGTCAATCCCAACGAGGGCTTTTTTGGTGCTTGCTAAGTGAGCGTGAGCCTTCAGCTCTGCGAGGGTTTTCGTCTTATATTCCATAAAAAGTTGTTCTTTACTCTGTTCGTTCGTAAATGTGTATGGGGTGCTTTCTGTGCGGGCAAATCAATTTAACAATGAACCGCTGAAAGGTTTTTACTAAGTATTTAGTTTTTTGCTGGCGCGGATTTGAACGCCTGTTGTTAATATAAGTCTACTAAAGATATATCTTTTCGAATTTCTAGAAATGAGCTTACTAACTGTATTTGATTCACTTTTATTCCAAGCCGCAGGCGGCCCCAATGTTTTTACGTATTTTGGACAGTCCAATTTTGCCGGAAAGATCGTCGTATTGGTCCTTGTCATTTGTAGTATATTGGCGTGGTCGGTCTTGTGCGGCAAATATATGGATCTTTCGCGCTTACGTTCTCAAAACAAGCGCTACGAGCGTCTCTTGAGTAAAGAAGCGCATTTATTGGATTTACCGCCAGAGCGCCCTGGAAAAGGAAGTGGTCCGTATTATAACGTGGTGCGTGATGCCCTAGAGGCATTTTACCGATACGGAGGCAATATGGTGGATACAGACACACATCGCGCGACCTTACGTATGGGTCATGTTGAGAATGCGATACAACGAGGCCTCGCAGCGCAAATAATTCGCTATGAGGCAAAAATGGTACTGCTCGGCTCAATTGTGACGGGCGCGCCATTTTTAGGTCTATTAGGTACTGTCTGGGGGGTGATGGATGCTTTTGGAGGAATGGCTGGCGCAGGTTCAGCTAGTTTGCAGAGCCTTGCACCAGGTGTCTCTGGTGCATTGTTGACAACAGTGGCTGGTCTGCTGGTCGCAATCCCATCGGTATTCGGCTACAACTACCTGCTGCAGCAAACTAAAATTTCGGTGGTGGAGCTGGAGAATTTCTCAAGCACTGTGGCAGATCGAATTGAACTGGAAGCACAGGCCGCTGCGGCAAACATATAAATGGACGTTTGATCTGCTCGGAGAGCGTCATTCCTAATTTTAACCAATTGAAATAGTGGCTCGTAATTTTCACCGTAAAGATCGGATGTCTGCTTTGACGGAGATCAACGTTACCCCGTTGATCGACCTCGCATTTGCTTTGCTAATCATTTTCATGGTGACGACACCATTGCTGGAGCAGACGATCGATGTGACCTTGCCGGTTGAGGTTGCCAAGTCGCAGCCTCAAGCACGTGAAGAGTTTCAGGCGATTACCGTTGATCAGAAAGGCCTTTATTACTGGAGCGCCGACCAAGTTTCGTTGCAGCAACTCGGCGATTTGCTTGATACCATGGCAATGGACCCTGCGCCGCCGGTGCTCAGCATTCGTGCGGATGCGAGTCTCCCGTATCAAAAAGTCATTACGGTGATTGATATGGTCAAACAGCGTAAACTTACTAAAATTAGTCTGGACACCAAGGTTAAGTAATCGAGGTATGCGCATTGGCAAAAATCAGTCACTCTGGACCTCGGTAATCCTGCATGTCGCAGTGCTCATCGCTCTACTTTTATCCACGGTTGTAGAGGCCTTTTTACCTAAAGAGACGCAACACGTCTTCGAGATGGTCAGTGAGCCGAATTCTCAGACGATTCCGCTACCGCAGGAAGCCACTATCCCCGAGTTTAAGCTACCCGATGTCAGTCCGATGGCTGAGATTCCTGATCCAGTGCTGCCGCAGCCCAAAACTGTTACCTTACAGCCTACCACTCAGCCGCTTGCTGAGGAAAAGTTAATCTCGATGGATGACTTTCGAAAGCAAAACCCTACAAAACCTCAGCCGCCGCGCCCGCAGCAAAATCAACGCAAGCCTGTCCAGGTAACACAAATTGATACATCGAAATATAGCAGTAACCTGCAGAATAATTTACCGAGTACCGTGAATGATTCATCACCAAGGATGACTGCTGCGCAGCGTACCGCTCTGCAGCGATACAGTGATCAACTCAATGCTCAACTCAATCGCGCATGGGTCAAACCCGCTAATTTAGCAGGTGTTAAGCTCATCGTTACAGTAATATTTGATGTTAGCAGTTCCGGCCGTATTTCAAATGTGCGCCTAAGCCCAGCATCAGGTAATGCATCGTTCGATGCGTCGGTGAAGGCTGCATTCGCACGAGTCAGGTCCGCTGGAGCTACGCCCACTGGCAAGCAACACCGCTTTAAATTGTCCTTTAAAATGCTGGATTAGTTGAGCTTAGTGAGTGCTTTGCAAATGGTATTGGCCTTGTGGCTTAGATCTCGATAGGTGCTGCCGTACATTTAAAACATAGCTTGACGTCAAGTAAATGGCGCGAGATATTAGTTATATGGCAAAGATTTATCAGCACTCAGGTCCGCATTTATTTCTACTGCTTTGGAAGGCCTCGCATGCGGTTAACAGCTACAGTCAGAAGAGTATTAATGCAGCTGGCCTCGGATCCTTGAGCGACTTTGCAGTATTAGAGTTATTACTACACAAGGGCGCTCAGCCTGTGAATATAATAGGCGAGAAGATTTTGCTTACCAGCGGCTCGATTACAACTGCGGTGCAGCGTTTAGAGAAGCAGGGACTTGTGAGCCGGGAACGAAGCTCGGTGGATAAGCGAGTAGTGTTGGTGCATTTAACTGATGAAGGTCGCGCTTTGATCGAGCCAAGTTTTGAGGCGCATGCTAAAGATTTAAACGAACTGTTTGATGTGCTAAATGAATCCGAACGAACACAGTTTGCGGATCTCATGCGTAAAGTTGGTCAACGGGCTGAACAACTATAAGTTGTCTGTACTTAGACTGCTGGTAGAAAGAGCTCTGCAGAACATCATTTAGGGTGAAGCGGAACTCCCTCATACCCTCCGCACCATCAAATTTAAAAATCTAAGTATATGAATTGAGTGAAAGAGTCGACATGCGCCTGCTGTTACCTATGAAACATAACTACCATGACTCAACACACCCTTATCATTGCCACCGGCAACGCCCATAAAGTCGAAGAATTCGAACTATTATTAAAGAATTTGGATTTTAATGTGTGCTCTGCCGAAGTTTGTGGAGGGATGCCTGAAGTCGATGAAAACGGCTCGACTTTTGCCGCCAATGCCCAACTTAAGGCTGAGGCGTTGCGTAAGTTGACACCGATGGGAGCATGGGTGATGGCAGACGATTCCGGGCTTGAGGTGGATGCGCTCGATGGGGCGCCAGGCATTTATTCAGCGCGTTATGCGGGCGAGGATGCTAGTGACCATGATAATCTAGTGAAATTATTGGATGCCATAAAAAATGTACCGAAAGAAAAGCGCACAGCGCGCTTTCGCTGTGTGTTGTGTGTGATCGATCCCGAGGGATACACCACACATTACGATGGTTCTTGTGAAGGTCGTCTTGATGTTGAGGTGCATGGAGATCGGGGGTTCGGCTACGATCCTATTTTTGTTCCAGACGGTTATAGCGAGAGTTTTGCACAGCTTGGCGATGAGGTGAAGAGCCAGCTCAGTCATCGTGCAAAAGCAGTCGAGTGGATGCGCACAATCGTTGGAACTTCGGGATTATAGGAGTTAATTAATATCACTCCCTGGGAGCGCCTCTCAGGTGTGCGCGATATTTAAATAAATCTTATTACCGATCGATGCTTTATGCTTTGCAGTGGAATCTTCGCGCCGTAGCTTCGCGATATGGAATTTGTATTAGAATCACCACTTGATATGCATCTACACCTCAGAGAGGGGGAAATGATGGAGCGTGTGACGCCGCTAACCGCCGAGCATTTTTCTGGTGCCGTCATTATGCCGAACTTGGTTCCTCCAGTTGATAATTTAGAGCGATTACTGGTTTATCGTGATCAGATCAATAAGGCAAAGGGCACTGCTGTGTTTGACCCGCTGATGATGCTTTTTTTTCGCAACTACACCGAGTCCGAGCTAGCTGCCGCACGTGAGCACATCTTTGGTATAAAATTGTATCCCGCTGGCGCGACCACAAATAGTGAAGCGGGTGTCAAGGAACTCGGCGCGGTGGAGAGCACCTTTAAGCTGATGGAGGAGATGGACATTCCACTAATGATTCACGGCGAAACACACGGTTTCGTGATGGATCGAGAGAAAGAGTTCTTGGCCAGTTATGAGTATTTAGCGCAAAAGTATCCGAAGCTAAAGATTACGATGGAGCATATAACCACGTGCGATGCAGTGGAGATGCTCGATCGCTATGAAAATTTACACGCTACTGTCACCTTACATCATCTGATCATTACACTCAATGATTTAGCAGGAGGGATGCTGCAGCCGCATCTGTTTTGTAAGCCAATCGCAAAGCGCCCTGAAGACCGAGAAGCCTTGTTAGCCGCAGCCCTTCAGGCACATCCAAAGTTGATGTTTGGTAGCGATTCGGCGCCGCATCCAGTTTCCAAGAAAGAGTGCTGCGGATGTGCTGCCGGTTTATTTACTGCGCCGGTGTGTTTGCCGACTCTCGTTGAGTTATTTGAGACGCATGATGCACTAGGAAAGCTGCAGGCATTTGTCAGTGGTAATGCACAGCGTATTCATAATTTCACAGCCCCAACTAAAATGGTGAAGCTGAAAAAAACTGGTATGCAGGTACCAGCCCGATATGGCGATGTGGTACCGTATCGTGCGGGAGAGAGGATCCCTTGGGCGGTGACTTCAATTGCGTAGATATAAGTCGTACTTGCTAGTCTTACGATCACAGGCTATAGCACTTGATCTATAAGGGATGTCATAAAAAAACGGCGAACTACTTTAGAGTTCGCCGTTTTGTTTTGAAAGTAGATGCAATCGTGACGTTTATGCGCGACCCATGTAGGACTTTTCAGATGTGCTGATCTTGAGGGTGTCACCTTCCTTAATGAAGAGCGGGACTTGAACCACAAGTCCAGTTTCCAGTGTGGCGGGCTTTTGTACGTTGCTAGCAGTATCGCCTTTGATGCCTTCTGGAGATTCAACTACTTTCATTTCAATTGATGCAGGAAGCTCGATCTGAATGGGCTTATCGTTCACATGTAAAATGCTGTAGACTTGAGTTTCGACGAGGAAGTCTTTTGAGTCTTCCACCAGCGCTGCATCTAGGATGATATCTTCGAAAGTTTCAGGATCCATGAAATGGTAGCCGTCACCATCGACGTAGCTATATTCAAGCTTTACCATGTCCGTGTGCATGATCTCAACGGAGTCAGTGGTGCGGATCTTGGTGTTGGTACTGGAGCCGGAATTCAAGTTACGCATAGTCACTTGCATAAAGCCGGCTTGACGGCCCTGAGTTCGATGCTGCACTTCCAACACGAGGTGCGGTGTGCCTTGATAATTGAGAACCTTGCCTTTGCGAACGTCTGTTGGTGATGCCATAAGTTTATGCTTAAATTGAAAAAGTGTGATCTTCCAGTGCTTGGCTATGCTGTCAAGCGCTTCGGTAATAGTTGCAACTAATCAAAGTTGCCAATGAGTGAAGATTTGAAGTCAGTACGCCAATGGTAACTTTCTGATATACTTAATTAGCCCCTCAGCTTCAGCTGACATAATGGTCCTGACCTGCCTCTAGCTAATTTAGTGTATGAAAGAGAACATTAGCCATTCACAGGGTAATAGTACTCCAGGTACAATGTGGCAGCTAAACGACGGCCCGAGGGTGACTTCAGGACTAAGCTTGGGAACTATAATCTGATGACGATTCAATTGTTTGTGTGATCTGAGAGCCAAGTGTCAGTATTTCTGTATTAAATATTAGCTTGTTTGCGAAGTATTTCAATGAGATTGGCACAGCCATCTTCAATGAGGTCTAGTACGTGCTCGAAGCCAAGGTCGCCTCCATAGTAAGGGTCTGGGACTTCGGTCTCACTGTAATTTCGGCAGTACGTACAGAAAAGTTCGATTTTGTAGTGTAGTGTACCGCTTGGGTCCAGTGCGCAAGCGCCCGCGTAATTATCGTGATCCATAGCGAGTATGAGATCATAATACTCTAGGTCGCTACGATTGATTTGGCGAGAACGACCAATGATAGGAATATCGCGGGCGCGCATGAATTGTTGCATACGATTGTCGGGCGCTGCACCGATGTGAAAGCCGATAGTACCCGCTGATTCGATTTCGAAGTGATCGGCTAGGTCAGCTTGATTCACTAGGTTTTGCAAAACACAGTGGCCCGCGGGTGAGCGGCAGATGTTGCCCATACAGAGGAAAAGTATTTTTTTCATTGGTCGAAGAGTGCAATGTGTTCGGCGGCTACGCGCTCTAGGTCTTTAAATTGTATAACATTACCCAGTGCACCACGAATTTTTCGCGAGCTGTTCATACTTTTCGTGAGTGCGATCAGTTTGGGTCGCATCCAGCGAAGATCAGTATGCTTCTGCTGGCGGAAGGGTCTAGCCATAATGGTTTGGGTATAGTTTAGGATCGTCTCCCAGCGCTCCGACACACTGGGTGGCTCGGGTACTATTCCGTGGGTAAGGTAGTGTTTGATATCGCGAAAGATCCAGGGATAGCCGAGAGCTGCACGGCCGATCATCAGCCCCGCGCAGTGCGTATGTTCGCGGATACGGATCACGTCGTGCGCACTTCGAATATTACCGTTGCCGATCACTGGAATGGTGAGTTCTTCAGCGACTTCAGCTATAAGTGACCAATTGGCTTCTCCACTGTAGCCTTGAACTTTGGTTCGTCCATGTATGGCGAGTGCCTGCGCTCCCTCGTTTTCGACGATGTGACCAACTTCGCGTGCGACAATGCTATCATCGTCCCATCCCGTACGAATTTTTGCGGTGACAGGGGTGCCGGGAACTGCACTGGCGACAGCATGAACGACACGACCAACTTTGCTGGGATTACGTAACATAGAAGACCCGGCATCCATACAGATCACACGATCAGCCGGGCAGCCGAAATTAATGTCTATAAAGTCAGGCTGCAGGCGTTCTTCCAATAACTTGGCGGCTTCAGCCATCGTACTAGGGTTGGATCCAAATATCTGCACACCCATAGGCCGTTGTTCATCAGTGAAATCGACGGTTTCCCATAATTTTGGGTCTTCTCGAGTCAGTGCATCCGCTTGAACAAATTCGGTGACCATGACATCCGCGCCCTGTTCTTTGCAAAACTGACGAAAGACAATATCTGTAACACGCGCCATGGGAGCGAGATACAGAGGGAATTGTCCATTTTTGAACCAAGGAAGCATAAAAAAGTAATTTTATTTGAAAATGTTAGGAATAAATTAAAGGTATGTAGCTCAAGTATATTGTCTATCGAAAGATTCGACAAAGCGAAGATCACGTAATAACATTCAATGCATAATTAATATAATCTTATGAAAAAATACCTACTAATTCCTATCCTATTAATCGGTGCAGCCATCACATCGTATGCTCATTGTGGTTCTTGTGGTACTGAGAAATCACAGGACAAGTCTGCTGAGACAACTTGTGCAAAAGAAAAATGCGACGACGCTAAAGCTGATTGCGACAAAGCACCAGCCAAGAAGGCACCTGCAAAGGACGCATGTTGCCCAGCTAAATAATTGAATTAGATTAAATTCAAAGCCCCGCTGGTCGTTTCGACTGCGGGGCTTTTTCGTGCCAAAGGCTGCCAAATCCAAAGGTCCATGCCGTGCCGATAACGATTAACCAAGTCCATCCCAAACTTAGGTGATCGGTTTCGATTAAGGCTAAGAGTCCAGCGCAGAGTAGGCTGCCACTTAGCATAGTGACCCAATTCCCGCGGTCTGAGCCCCGCTTGGTCAAGATTCCAAGCAAAAAGACCCCAAGCAATGCGCCATATGTTATGCTGCCTATTTTAAAAGTAAGCCAGAGAAAGCCTTCAGCATCTTTTAATGCCCATGCTGTGAGTGCGAGCGCTATGCCGAAGATGGTAACAAAAATTCGTGAAAGGAATAAACCACACTCTTGATTTGTTTGTTTCTTTAAGAGTGGTCGATAGAGGTCGACTAATGCTGAGGAACTGAGTGCTCCCATTGTTGAGTCTAGGCTAGACATCGCTGCGGCCAACACTCCCACAAGCAGAAGCCCACGTAGCCCACTGGGTAATTGGGTGCCAATAAACCAGGGGAATATTTTATCGTAGTCGACTTCAGTGCTATCGTTTTCAAGTATCTTTAAGGGTAATTCTGCATCGATGTTTACTTGATAAAAAGCAAATAGTGCGATGCCTACGAATAGAAAGAGTGCCGCAATCGGGATCGAAATAAAGCCGCTGAGCACGACACTACGTCGCGCTGCGCGGACATCCTTACAGGTCAACATGCGTTGTGTCATATCTTGATCTGTGCCGAAAGCTGCGGTAGTGCTAATGAAGCCGAAAATCACAGCAATCCAGAATATCTTTGGGTCATTTATCCATCCGAGTAGATTGCAATCTTCTGTTGGGCTAAAGCGAAAGATGTCGAAACGTCCGCTATTTGCACCAATGTGGTTAATTGTATCCCAGCCAATGTTTTGTCCAATGTATAGGATGAGTGCTAAGCCACAGCTAATAAAAACGATAGCTTGTAGAACATCCGTCCAGATGATGCCCCTGATACCTCCTCCGCCAGTGTAAATGATAGCGACTAGAGTGAAGATACCTAGGCATACTGAGTAGGGTACATCAAGGATTAGACTCAAACCGGTGGCAGCGATCATTAGCCTAACTGCGGAGGCGAGTAATCGAGTGACTATAAAAAATAATGTGGCAGTATAGCGGGTGCCGTTGCCAAAACGATCGGCAAGGAATTCATAAATGGTGAGACTTTTGGCAGCGTAAAATACACTTAGGAATATATAAGCAATGAAGATACGAGCCAAAAATGAGCCGACTCCAAATTGCAGGTAACTCATGTTTTCAGAGAACCCAACACCTGGAGTTGCGAGGAAGGTGGCAGCGCTTACCTCAGTTGCGACAATTGAACCGAGCACAGCTAGCCACGGCATTTGGCGACTTCCTGAAATGAAATCCTCAGTGTCTTTATTGCGCCTTGAATGGTAAAGCCCTATACCGAGTACCGCGGTAAAATAAACTAGGACGATGAGGCCGTCGAGTAGGGTGAGTTTCGCAAACACAGTAAGAAAAACACTATACCATGTGCGGCGATTTTGTATAGGTCAAGTCAGCGAGCATTAGAGATGCACAACTTGAGCTCGGTTAAAACGGACAAGCGAAAGAGAATAGACCTAGCATAAGCACTAAGGTTAGGAATAAAAGAAGCTAGGTATCGAATGAATGGGCTAATTATTCAGTGATATTGCAATTGAAGTCGTATATATAGCCCACGCCATGAACAGTCCGAAAGGCGTCAAGTGTGAGGTCGTGTTGTTTATAAAGATCGCGAATCTTAACAATGTACTGATCTAGTGAGCGACTTCGTACATCTGCATGTATGCCCCAAACTGAGTGAATTAAATTTTTGCGGGTGAGTACAGTGTTTGGGTGAGCCGATAGGTATGAAAAAATCCCGAGCTCTTTTCGGCCTATTGTTTTTACGGCTCCGTCAGGGAACTTTACTTCCAAGCGGCGAGGATTAATGACAGCTCCACAGAATTCAAAAGGCTCATCAGTTATGGTCGCATTTTCTGTGATTTGAGCGTCATTAGCTGTTTCAGCTCGGCGTAATACCGCATTGATGCGAGCGATTAGCTCTGGAAAACTAAAAGGCTTGGTTATATAGTCGTCACCGCCCATTTCGAGAGCCTTCACCTTTTTCAGCTCCGCATGGTCTCCAGTAAGAAAAATTACAGGTGTGTTGATGCCTTTTTGCCTTAATTCACTTAGCAATACAAAGCCACTCGAGTCAGGTAAGTGAACATCCAAGAGGAGTAAATTTACAAAGTTGTTTTTCGTGTATCGCTCTACATGTGATGCCTCATTACAAATTTGGCTGTGCATACCTGCCAACTCGAGATGCGTTGCAATAATGGCAGCTAGGTCTTTGTCGTCCTCTGCAATGACGATTCGAGGTTTAGCTTGATTTATCATATTATGAATAGAGGCATTCGTATGGTACAAAGATCGATTTTTCATTTATAGTGTATTAACCTTATTTTTATATTGTTTTAATTAATAGCAATTTAAAACGGCTTATTAACAGTTCTATAGGATATGTTGAAAATATTTACAATGATCAAGTGTTATACACTTTCAAAATGAGAGATCAATGAAAAGCGTTCTTTGTTATGTAAAAATAATACCTATTCTTTAAAACAAAACTTATCTTACTTTAATACTAATTTCAGGCACTATCTAATGAGAATTTAGTCGTTTATTAGTACAAAAATATTTAGCTGAATAAGCGATTTATTAATGCTACTTTTTTAAACATTTACCGCTGAGGTGTCTTAAATAAAGCAGTTGTTCCTGTTTCGAATAATTTTTTCTTGTACCTGCGAGATCCTGCCTCAAGTTGTCTGCCTTTATGGATAAGACACCATTACTCATGCTCGGATTGCCTAAAGGCAGTCTAGAAGATTCAACGATCAAGCTTTTTGCTAAAGCTGGTTTCGCTATTTCAAAGAGTTCCCGCTCATATCGTCCCTCTTTTGACGATGCAGAGTTGGACGGTCGCTTTGTTCGCGCACAAGAGGTGAGCCGTTACGTTGAACATGGTTATTTTGATTGTGGACTCACTGGTCAAGATTGGGTGCGCGAAAACAACTCAGACGTCGTGGAGGTTTGTGACTTGGTTTACAGCCGAGCTTCAAATCGTCGTTCGAAATGGATTATTGCGGTGCCAGAGGCATCACCTGTGCAGACTGTTAAAGATCTTGAGGGTAAGCGTATCGCGACCGAAGTCGTTAATATTACTGGTCAATACCTGAAGGATCAAGGCGTCAATGCTGAGGTTGAATTCTCATGGGGAGCTACCGAGGTGAAGGTCCCTGACTTGGTTGACGCGATTGTTGATCTCACGGAGACCGGTAATTCACTTCGAGCGAACAACCTACGTATTGTTGATACGCTCCTTTATACCAATACAGTATTGATCGCAAATAAATCGGCCTGGGAAAACCCTGAGAAGCGCCGAAAGATTGAGAATATAGCGATGCTTTTGCAGGCAGCACTTGAAGCGCATACTAAAGTGGGGCTAAAGCTCAACATTGAGAAGGTAAAGCTCGACACTATTATCGAGGCCTTGCCAGCACTGCGCAACCCGACGATTAATCGCCTAGCTGACGAAGCATGGGTTGCAATCGATACCATCGTCGATGAATCTGTGGTTCGTGAGATTATCCCTGCTCTAAAAGCACACGGAGCAGAGGGTATTATCGAGTATCCTTTAAACAAAGTGGTTTATTAGTAGCTAAAAATTAATTTGTAACCTAGCTACGGCGCGGAATAATCCGCGCCGTTTTTGTTAATCGCTATATATGATGAAATACACACAAATAGAAAGTGTTCGCATTGCATTAATTCAAGGGCGTGATCAAGGATCACCGCAAGCTAACTTAGACTATACCATCAAGCGGATTCGTGATGCGGCGGGCCAAGGAGCTCAGGTAATTTGCACCCAAGAGTTATTTACTGCTCCATATTTTTGCCGAACACAGAATCCGGATTTGTTTGATCTAGCAGAGCCCATACCTGGACCAACCACGGATGTGCTTGGGGGAGTTGCAGAAGAGTTGGGTGTCGTACTGATTGCCTCACTATTTGAACGGCGAACGGCTGGAGTGTATCACAATACTGCAGCTGTGATAGATGCTGATGGTTCCTATTTGGGTAAGTATCGCAAGATGCACATCCCCCAAGATCCAGGCTTTGAAGAAAAGTTCTATTTCACTCCTGGTGATCTTGGCTACAAAGTATGGGAGACACGTTTTGGTAAGATTTCAGTTCTTATTTGCTGGGACCAATGGTATCCAGAAGCGGCTCGACTTGCAGCACTTGCGGGTGCGAATATTATCTTTTATCCCACCGCGATAGGCTGGCTGGCTGATGAGAAGGCCGAGTTAGGAGAGGTTCAGCACAGTGCATGGGAAACCGTTCAGCGAGGTCACGCGATTGCCAATGGTTGTTACGTAGCAGCCACTAACCGTACCGGGATCGAGGGTGAAATTGAGTTTTGGGGGCAATCTTTTGTAGCAGATTGTTATGGACAAATCATCGATCGAGCACCTGTAGACGCCGAAGCGATTGTCTACGCAGATTGTGACTTCAACGCGCTGCAATCGATGCGCCGTATCTGGCCTTTCTTTAGGGACCGTCGAATAGATAGTTTTGATGACTTGAGCAGGCGGATGATTGACGCTGATTGAATGTCGCGTGCGTTGTTTTATTATGGATACCGACCCAACACCGAAACAACTGGGCTTTCGATTGCCTGCAGAGTGGGAGCAGCAGGCAGCGGTTTGGTTTGCATGGCCAACGCGCGAGGACTTATGGGCTGAAGTCTTGCCGCTGGTGCGAGTGCAATTAGCTGAGCTCTACGTCCTAGCTGCGCGTTTTCAACCGGTTCGAGTGCTTTGTCCACGGTTGCTTCAAGTTGAACTTAAAGCTCTAATGGAGCAGGCAGGAGATGCATCTGCAGTGTCGCTCTACGACTATGAAACAGATGATGTGTGGTGCCGCGATTATGGGCCATTGTTTTTATTAAATGACGAAGGCACTAAGCTTTGCATGACGGATTGGGCATACAATGCGTGGGGCAATAAGTTCCCGTTGCAGCAAAAAGATAACAAAGCAACAGCATGGATAGGGGAACAGCTAGGGATTCAACGCTTTGCGTTCGATATGATTTTGGAAGGTGGTGCGATCGAATCCAATGGCGCAGGTCAAATCATGACCACAGAGGTTGTTTTACTAAATAGCAATCGTAACCCTGGAATCTCTAAGGTGGAGATTGAAGCTCAATTATCAGATGGATTTGGAATCGATCAAGTTTTGTGGCTCAATGCTGGACTCGTTGGGGATGATACCGACGGTCATATTGATAATCTCGCACGCTTCTTCAATTCTGACTCAATCCTAATCACGGTAGTGGCAGATTCAGAGGATGATAATCATGCAGTTTTAGCTGAGAATATGTGTCGCGCACAGGCTTTTAGGACACCATTGGGACAGCCTTATACGATCGTATCTCTACCATTGCCTGAGCCTATTTATTTAAATGGCGAGCGCCTGGCTGCCAGCTACATGAACTATTTAGTACTAAACAATGCCGTTCTCGTTCCAACATATGGACAAGTGCAAAATGATACCAAAGCATTGGCCACAATTGCAGAGTGTTATCCAGGGCGAGAAGTCATTGGCTTTGACTGTCGATCTATCGTTCGCGAAGGTGGTGCAATCCATTGCATGAGCCAACATCAGCCGTCCGTTGATCGATGATACTGGCCGACATGTAGTCAATGCCGATGCGATCGACAAGAAGTTGTTAACCATCAAGATTAGCTGTATCTATTTAGCTAAGCGTTAGATTCCTTTAGTTTACGTGCGTCCAACAGCGCTTTAATTTCATAGCAACGATCCTCAGTGAGTGGGTAGCGCAACGTTAATAAAACGGAAATGATACTCAGGACAAGCGGTAGGCCGATCTCAATGATCCGTAGCCAGAGTAAAGGTCGTGGCGCTTGGGCGGACAATGCAGTAGACTCGTGCAGAATTTCTTCGACCTCGGCATGAAGCAAACCTGGTTTTAGAACCCAATCGGCGGCTTGGGCATGTAAGATTTGTGTACGCTGAGTAATATCAATCAGACGCTGGCTAAGGCCCCTAGTGTGAGCCGCATCAGTAGGATTTGCAAGAACTGTGCTTTCGAAGCTAGTTGCCAATTTGGCAGCGATTTTGATAGTCTCGTCCAGTTGCTTTAAGAGTCTGTCAAGGCGCTCGGTATCAGTCGTACGCAGAGCTAAGTCTTTTTTATCTTCGAAGTACTGACTAATCCACAGTTCAATGTGCTCTTTGGTTGTTTCGGGAATCTCAAGTTCACCTTCAGTCGCCCATTCTTGGGCATCTTCTACAATGACTTCATAACTGCCAAAAAGTTCTCCGGTTTGTTTGCTTTGTGTTTCATTGAATTGGGTGGCAACCAGCAGCGCTCCGGTTACTAAGCTAGCAAATGCGGTACCCATTTTAATAAACCACCAGTAGACTGAATAGTAACTACCTTCAGAGCGCGTGCCAGTATTAAGCTCGTCCTCATCACAAATGTCGCCGACCATCGAAGCTCCTAGGGTGAAGAACATCAGCATACCCATGGAGAGGAGAATGGTAGGGATGATCACTAGGTAGGGGATCTCAGGATTGTAGCAGACTATTTTAGATAGCTGTGCAGCACACATTAATCCGATTGCGAGTAAGAGAGTTTTTCGCTTGCCGATGCGCGGGCTAATCCAATTAAGAGGAAAGACGGCGATTAGGCCAGTGACTGCCCATACAGTACCATTGATTCCAAGTAGGGCACCTGCGGCATATTGGTCTCCGCCAAAGAGATAGTAGATGGATATGTAATAGTTAAATAGGCCGACAAAGTTAAAACCCATTGCTAGGGTAAAAATAACCAATATCAGGCAGACGAATGTCCGATTACGAATAGTCGCTTTCATATTCGGCCAGAACTTAGGACGCTGTTGCTTTTGTGCATTTGCATAACCAGGCTCGCTGGTGCCAAAAAACCACCAGATTACGAGTGGAATCATTATTACGGCTATAATGAGCGAAGTGATGCGCATGCCATCGATAAGTGTTCCGCCAGTGCCACGAACCACTTTAAGCCCTGCAAAGAACAAGAGCCACGGTGTACCCATTGCGAAGAGATTGCCGAAGAAGCTTTTCGCACTAAACAGTCGAGTCCGTTCGTGTGGATCTTTAGACATTTCCATGCCTAAGGCACCATGTGGAATCTCAAACATTGTGCAGGCTGAGAAAAAGATTAGAAGTCCACCGAGGATGAAAGCTAGTTGCCCCAATTCACCAAGCTCTTCAGGAATCCACCAGATTCCAGCGAAACTAATCGCTACGAGCAGGCCGCCGATTAGAATGTAAGGTCGACGGCGACCCCAGCGCGTTCGCGTGTTGTCTGAAAGATGCCCCATTACAGGGTCTGATATAGCGTCCCAAAGTCGCGGAAAAATCATGATAACACCCAGCCAGAAAGCACTTAAGCCTAAGCTTATGTTGCCAATCAGTCCCATGAGTTGACCGCTAATATTAAATAATGCGATCGGGATAATGCCGCCGCTACCATAGGCGATTAATCGCGACCAAGTAACGCGATCCTGCGAGAGAGGCGTGTGGGGTATGTGGGCCATATATTTAAAGTTCCTCGCCGTTAGTGGCGATGATATTGCGATACCAATGCGCGGAGTCTTTTAGGGTTCGAGTACCTGTGTCCATGTCGACATGGATGAGACCGAAGCGTTGGCGGTATCCTTGGCTCCATTCGAAATTGTCCATCAAGGACCATGCGTAGTAGCCGATCATGTCGACGCCTTCGTCCATTGCCCGTTTAAGTTGTTTGAGGTAGGCGCTGTAAAAGTCGATGCGTTGAGTGTCATGTACAGCACCGTCCTCTTGCACCCAATCCATACAGGCGAGCCCGTTTTCGCTAATGATCATAGGGAGTTGGTAACGCTCGTAATTCCACTTTGTGCTCCAGTAGAGCACCTCTGGTGTAATTGGCCAGTTCATCATCGTGCGTGGCTTGTTGCCGTCGTAGGGAATGGTTTCGGGGCCATTCGGTCCTGCTTTTACTTTGCACTCGCAGAAGTAAAGATTGATAGCAAAGAAATCGAGCGGCTGACAAATCGTTTGCATGTCTGCTGGGTCGAAGTCGATCATCGCATCACCGTAGCGTTGTATGCCCGCTTCGGGATAGTGCCCATGCACGACTGGATCGCTCCACCAAGGGTCGTTAAAGAGATCTTTATTTGGTACACCAAAGGTCATTTGGTGGGCGGCGGCGATGTCTTCAGGCTTATCACTGGCTGGCGCATAGGTTTTACCTGCTGGAGCCCAGCCGATTTTGGGTGGCTTAGTGGCGTGTTCACGAATGACTTGGCAGCCAAGGCCATGTGCGAGTAGTACGTTATGTCCAGCCCGAAGCGTATCCCTGAGGCTAAGCTGTAGGCCCGGTGCGTGGAAGTCGTTCAGATGGCCTTCATTGATGAAAACTTGTGGCTCGTTGAAGGTGATCCACTTTTCGACACGATCGCCAAGTTTTTGGGCGACTGTAGTGACATAATCTGCATACCACTTGGGACTGTCAGCATTGAGCCAACCACCGCGATCTTGTAGATGGAGTGGGTAGTCCCAGTGAAAAAGGGTTACCAAAGGATCAATGCCTTTGGCTAGCAACTCATCAACTAGTTTATCGTAAAAATCAAGGCCCTTGGTGTTCACTGCGCCGGTCCCATCGGAGAGAACGCGTGGCCATGATATTGAGAAACGGTACGCTTGTAGTCCAATTTCTTTCATGAGGCCGACATCTTCTTTGAAGCGATTATAATGATCGCAAGTAACGTCGCCAGAGTCACCGTGTTGTATTCTTCCAGATTCGCCGCAATAAGCGTCCCATATGGAAGGGCCTTTTCCATCAGTATTCCATGCGCCTTCAATTTGATAGGCTGAAGTGGAGGCGCCCCAAGTAAATATTTTATTATCCATATAATTATTAATTTAAAACAAGCTAATCGATATTGGCCTAATGTAAATGTATATATTTTCATCATAGGGTACTTGATTTATGGATATGTGAAGCATCCAGTAGCCAACCACTAAGCCTGAGTCCACAACCCCTCGCCAACTTACAAGATTGCAATGGAAAGCCCGTCATTAACTTCTTAGAATCGACCGGAATCTGGCAAGTGACTAAGAAAGCAGTAGTGTGCTGTAATCAGTATACGTCGCGCACATAGCGCTTGTCGGCCTTGAGTTGCTTTACGTAGTCGGCGGCAGCGGCTTCGCTCATATTGCCTTCTTGAGCGATTATATCGTGCAGAGCTTGGTCGACATCATGTGCCATGCGTGATGCATCTCCGCAGACGCAGAATGAAGCGCCTTCTTCGAGCCATGTATAGAGTTCATTGCCGTTTTCACGCATGCGGTCTTGAACGTAAACTTTTTCTGCCTGGTCTCGTGAGAATGCCACGTCAAGCTTAGTTAACACGCCATCCCCTAAGTAGTTTTGCCACTCTGTCTGATATAAGAAGTCGGTCAGGTAGTGTTGGTCACCAAAGATGAGCCAGTTTTTACCCTTAGCCCCTGTTGCTTGACGTTCTTCGATGAATGCCCGAAAAGGTGCGATACCAGTGCCTGGTCCCACCATAATAAGTGGAGCATCCGGATTCGCTGGTACTTTAAAATGTTTGTTCGCTGTCACGAAAACATCGATGGCGTTGCCTTCTTTAATACGATCAGCTAAGTATGTCGAACAGACTCCCTTGCGCTCACGGCCATTTGAATCATAGCGAACGACGCCGACTGTAAGATGTACCTCACCAGGATGAGCCTTGGGGCTTGATGCAATTGAGTAAAGACGCGGCGGTAGTTTGCGCATCGTGCCCGCCAGTTGATCCGCAGTGATTGATTTCGCAGGAAAATCAGTGAGTACATCAATGATTTCACGTCCCCAAGTATATTCCTTGAGGGCTTCTTTGTTTGTAATCAATGCTGCAAGTTTATCATCTTGAGCGATCTCATTGTAGCGCTTTAGCACCGGCAGAGAAATGGCAGTAGCATCGAGCTTGCGGGTGAGGGCATCGCCGAGCGAGCACTCGCCGTCTTTTAAAGTAACAGTACTGCTACCATCGAGCTGTGTGGCTCCAAGGATTGCGTCCACCACATCTTGTGCGTTGTGCGGGATCACTGCAAGCGCGTCGCCAGCTTCATAGGTTAGGCCAGAGCCTTCGAGGTTAAACTCTAAGTGAATCGTCTCTTTAGCTGAGCCACGGCCATTAAGCAACACACGCTCATTAAGTTCTGATGGAAAAGGATTCTTGCGCGAATATTTTACCGTCGCTGTCACAGGAGCCGCTGAGGAGGGAGATGCAGCCGGGGCAACAGTGACTAGCGCTGAAAGGGCAGCGAGTGCGCCTGTAGACCATGCAGCGTAGTCATCGTCGAAGTCGACATCACAATCTTTGCGGTCATAGATGCGCTGAGCACCCAGCGCTTCCAATCGAGCATCAACGTCGATCCCTGTTTTGCAAAAATGCTCGTAACTTGTATCCCCGAGAGAAAGTACAGAGAAGCGAGTGCCTGAGAGTTGAGGTGCTTTGTCGCTCATTAATATGGAGACAAAATCGACCGAATTCTCTGGCGGATCGCCTTCGCCCCAAGTACTGACGATTACCAATAGATTTTCAATTCCCTTGAGCTTGGCAGGGTTGATGTCGGCCATGCTGACCGCCTTCGCTTTGAAGCCAGACTTCGTTGCGGTTTTTACTGTTTGATCCGCCAATCCTTCTGAATTACCGGACTCAGAACCGAATAATACAGTTAATTCAGGTGTGACTGCCGAAGTCGTCGCTACTCCACCTTTACTAGCACGCAAACCCCCGATGAAGCCCTCCATCCAGGTGAGTTGGTCTGGTTGGAGATTCGGTAAGAATCCGTTGAGCCATTGTACCTGATCGGGTGCAAAGGGTGCTGTGTTTGGCAGGAATTCGTCTGGGTTACTCATGTTAATTCGCGATATTTAAAGTGTAGGATCAAACCATCATACAGCTGAAATGCTAGCACGAATTAGAGTATTTGTCCCATTCTTTAGTTTATGAGTGACAAACTAAAGAAAAGAACTAGGTTAACTGCAAGATTTATCTGTGCTTCCAGTTGTCATCTACATTTACATTGTTAACTTGTCTGCATTAATTACTCAAATTTATTATGATTTCCGATAGTCAAACACCTCAAAAACTGCATAAAAACGAAGGCATCAAGGATCGTAGTGGTTATCTACGTGGGACGATCCTAGAGGGTCTTGCAGATGTCTCGACCGGTTCGATCGCGGCTGATGATCAGCAGTTGACTAAATTTCACGGTCTTTACCAGCAAGATGACCGCGACGTGCGCAGTGCGCGCCGAAAGCATAAGCTTGATAAGGCGTATTCGTTTTTGTCCCGCATTTGTTTGCCGGGGGGCATCTGCACGCCCGAACAATGGATTCTGATGGATGAGCTAGCCAACTACTGCGCGTTTAATACGCTGAAGCTGACCACACGCCAGGCCTTTCAGTTACATGGCATTCTTAAGGGTAACCTGAAGGAGGTCATCAGCCGCTGTAATGATGTAGCTATGACCACGCTGGCCGCCTGCGGCGATGTCAATCGCAACGTCATGTGTAATCCTAATCCGTTTGCTTCTCAAGTGCATACTGAAGTGCAACGGATCACTGACGAGATCGACGCACACCTCAAACCGCAGACTCCAGCATTTTCTGAAATGTGGTTGGATGGTAAGCCCTTAAAATTAACTGTCGAGCAAGCTGCTAAGCGCTCGTTGGATTGTGGCGGTTCTGAAGTAGAGCCACTGTATGGCAAGACTTACCTACCAAGAAAGTTTAAAATCGCAGTCGCTATTCCACCTTTTAATGACGTCGATATTTTCGCCAATTGCCTAGGTTTTATTGCGATACTCGAAGACGGTAAACTTGCTGGCTTCAACGTGACAGTTGGCGGCGGCATGGGGATGACGCATGGAAATGAGAAGACTTTCCCACGTTTAGCTGACGTCATTGCTTTCTGCGCACCCGAACAAGCGGTCGCAGTTGCTGAGAAAATAGTTACCATACAGCGAGATCATGGTAATCGTGTAGAGCGAGCGAACGCTCGTTTCAAATATACGGTGGAGCGCTTGGGTGTTGACTGGATTCGCAATGAACTGGAGACACGCTTGGGCTTTAAGCTAGAAGATGCGCGCGACTATAAGTTTACCAGCACGGGTGATCGCTACGGTTGGGTTGAAGGAACCAACGGCAAGTGGAATCTAGGTCTTTTCATTGAAGGTGGCCGTATCATCGACACAGAGCAAAGCCCGCTCAAGACTGGTATGCTTGAAATCGCTAAAATACATACTGGTGATTTTCGCCTTACTGGTAATCAAAACGTATTAATCGGCAATGTCGATGCAGCTGATAAGGGCACGATTGACGCCTTAGTGGAGCAATACAAATTAGACGCATACAAGACAGCTTCGGCAATGCGCCGTAGCCAAATTGCTTGCGTATCATTACCTACCTGTGGTCTTGCACTTGCTGAGTCCGAGCGCTACCTACCGACTCTGGTCACTGACCTTGAAGTAATCCTCGAAGAAGCAGGTTTACGCGAAGATGAAATTGTTATTCGTTCGACTGGCTGCCCGAATGGTTGTGGCCGTCCATATTTGGGTGAGATCGGCTTGGTGGGTAAAGTGCCCGGCAAGTATAATTTGTATCTTGGTGCTGGCTTCGACGGCGAGCGTCTTAACAAACTCTATCGCACTTCGATCACCCATGAGCAAATCATCGAAGAGCTGCGCCCAATCCTCCTAGCATACGCCAAGGATCGCAACGAGGGCGAGCGTTTTGGTGACTTTGCTATTCGTAAGGATTACGTGAAAGCGACGACCGCTGGTAATAACTTCCATGCGAATATTCAATAACGCAACGTAGCAAAACCCCATACTTTCAATTAGCCAATGTTTGTCCGAACATTGGCTTTTTTGTATTCTTTATTTAAGTCAAAGCGCTTATCTTAATTTCATGTCCTACGAACGGCTCGCAAGATTCTATAAGCTAATCGAATCGATTACAATTGGTCCACCGTTGCTGAATGCGCGCCTTGCACACTTGGATCGACTAGCGGACGGCCCCGTACCCAAACACGCGTTGTTAATAGGAGAGGGCAATGGCTCATTTCTGCTCCCTTTTGCCAAACGCTTTCAGGATACACAAATCACCGTAATTGATCAGAGTGCGGCGATGCTCGAAATTGCTCAGTCTAGGGCTCTAGAGGCTGGTATCGATATAACTCGAATCATCTTTCGACAGGCTGATATGCGATCAGCAACACTGCCAACAAACTACTATGACTTAATCGTCACCTTATTTTTTTTTGACAATTTTGATGAGTCTACAGTTTGCAAAATGATACCTGTAATTGAAGGGACTGCTACAGTCTCCGCGCAATGGCTGCTCGCAGATTTCCAGGCTCCTGAGCATGGCTGGCGACGACTTCGAGCACAGCTTTGGTTGGCAGTTCTTTATGGTTTTTTTAGGGTATTTGCTGCAATCCCTGCAAGACATTTACCACCCATTGAGACGATTCTAAATAGCAGTGACTTTAAACAAACAGCGCGCAAAACCTACTGTGGCCAAATGCTCTATAGCATACTATATCAGAGGTCTGTATAGTATCTTTCGATAACTATGAACGCAGACTGATACGCTTAATCTTAGCTACACCCCAAACTAGTGCCACAGTTCAAGCAACACGCGCAGGTGCCAGTCACTCTGACTTTACCGGATCCGCATTCTGGGCAAGTCAGATTTCCTTCACTTTGAGTTAGAAGTTCTAACTGCTGTTCATCTATTTTTGGTATCTGCTTTTCAATCGAGGCACTTAAACAGTTATTATCGACTAAATTTTTCTCAGATTGAACGGCGGGGCTCATCTTCTCTTTGTAACCTTGAATAAATTCCATACCCAATTCGCGTGCCACATAATCGATCACTGATTTAGCAAATGGAATATGTTTATTCTTAGTCATGCCCTCTGGCTCAAAACGCACATGACTGAACTTTTTAACTAAGGTTTCTAGCGGTACTCCATATTGCAGGCAGAGCGATACTAGCGTACCTACAGTATCCATTAAACCATTAATCGTGGACCCAGCTTTAGCCATCTGAATAAATACCTCACCAGGTTGGCCATCATCGAATTTACCGACTGTAATATAGCCTTCGGCACCGGCTATAGTGAACTTATGGGTGATGGATTCTCTTGTGTCTGCGAGCCTACGGCGATAGGGTTCGGTAGTAACTTGGATATTCGTGTGCTTGTTTGGAACTTTATCTTTAGTTGTTTTGATAGGCGCTGAACGCTTCGAACCATCCCGGTAAATCGCTATACCTTTGATGCCTTTATTCCATGCATAAATGTAGGTCTCGCGTATTTCTTGTATAGTCGTTTCTTGTGGCATATTAACAGTCTTCGAAATAGCCCCTGATAGAAATGGCTGCACAGCAGACATCATTTCAATGTGTGCAGTGTAATGTAGGTAGCGTTGGCCCATCCCCGAGCGAAAAGCTGAATCAAAGATAGGTAGGTGCTCTGCCTTAAGGCCAGATTGTGCAATCTTACTTGATATTGATATATCTTCAACTGTGCCGTATTGCTTCACATGACTACAAACTTTTTCGATGCTGGATGGATTGTAGCCCATGGTTTTCAATGCTAGCGGAATTGACTTGATTGGAAGAGTCATTGTACCACCACCAGCAAGTGTCTTATAGGCGACTAAACCGATTGCAGGTTCCACACCGGTCGTATCACAGTCCATCAGAAACCCGATCGTACCCGTTGGGGCGAGGACTGTGACTTGAGCATTACGATAACCATATCGTTTACCTAAATCTACAGCCTCATCCCAAACCTTTTTTGCAAAATCTACCAATGGCTGGGGTGAATTCAAGTCTAGCAATTCAACATTCGATTTATGTAATTGTATTACTGTCTGCATTGAAGCGATGTTATCGTTTTCGGGAGGATGGGTTACACCATGGTGTGCAGCAGTATGATAACCTGAAAAAGGACCTTTAAGTGCTGCAAGTTCTGCAGAGGTTTTGTATGCAACACCGGTCATGCATGCCGTGATTACTTTTGCCAGACCAAGTCCTAACGCAGAAGCATATGCATAGCCGTAAGACATTAGGAGTGCGCCGAGGTTGGCATATCCAAGTCCTAGTGTGCGGAACCAATGACTATTGTAAGCAATACCTTCGGTAGGATAGGAAGAGCGGTCGACAATTATTTCCTGTGCAATAATAAAGATTTTAGCAGCAGCAGCAAAGCGCTCGATCTCAAACCCGTCTGTCGATCGAAACTTCATCAAATTAAGTGAAGCTAGATTACATGCTGAGTTGTCTAGAAACAGATACTCACTGCATGGATTGGAACAGTTTTGTCTTCCAGATCCTTTGCAGGTATGCCACTTGTGAATAGTATCATCAAATTGAATCCCTGGGTCACCACAGACGTGAGTCCCTTCAGCGATTTTGTCTAAGAGGTATGAGGCGTCTTTTTCTTCGCAAGGCGTTCCATCTGTGACACGTCGAGTGAAGTACTTTTCACCATTGATCGCCGATTGCATAAATGAATCAGAAGTGCGAATAGAGAGGTTTTCGTTTTGATATTTGATCGATCCATAGGCATCACCATTGAAAGATGGATTATAGCCTTCTTCAATTAGAGCCCATGCTTTACGCTCTTCAACTTGCTTGGCATGAATGAATTCTTCGATGTCTGGATGCCATTCCTTGAGGGTATTCATCTTCGCCGCACGACGGGTCTTTCCGCCACTTTTTACTACGCCGGCGACAGCATCATACACTGATAGGAAGGATAGGGGACCTGAAGGCTTTCCGCCGCCAGAGAGTTTTTCTCGAGTGGATCGTATAGTAGAAAGATCAGTCCCTGATCCAGACCCGAACTTAAACAACATGGCTTCAGATTTAGCCAGATCCATAATTGAATCCATATTATCCTCAACATGTTGGATGAAGCATGCTGAACATTGCGGATATTCATATTGATTCTCTGCGCGCATGACTACTTCATTGGCTTGATCCCAATAATAATGGCCCTTACCCGAGTCTTTGCCGATGCCATAGTTCTCAAATAATCCGAGATTAAACCATACAGGAGAGTTGAATGCACCGTATTGGTTAATAAGTAGCCATTTGAGCTCCTCATCAAAACACATAGCTTGCTTTTTGTTTTTGAAATAACCATCTGAGAGGCCCCATTTAGTGAGGGTACCCACGACGCGATCAATTACTTGCTTGAGCGACGACTCACGCCCTCCTGTGCTAGGGTCAGTACCACACTCAATGTCACCATAAAAATATTTGGACGCTAGGATTTTGACAGCTAGATCTGAAAATTTAGTCGGAACTTCGATGTTGTCTTGCCTGAAAATCACCTGCCCTTTGCCACCAGTAATTTCTGAGGTACGGTAGCTCCATTCGATTTCGCTATAAGGGTGTTGTTTTTCAGATGAAAATACCCGAGTGATACTAAGGACGTTTCCTTGTGTATCGGTGGTACAGATTGAAGGGATAATTTTACTGTTATTTTCCATCAGTCTAGTATCAGTATTTTAACTCCATATACCGTCATCGATTGTTTATTAATTCAGTACAGTATTTGTATGCTTTTATGTTTAACTTAAGCACGCTAATTTGCTAATTTATAAGACGTTTCTAGTGCGACTAATTTATTTAATAAGGTGCTCTTATTTTTTTGGTTTTATTGCCACACCAAATTTACTCTAGGCGAATGAGTTAAAGATGAATTTATTTACACTGAAAGAGGCGCTCATTTTTTAATGAATAGTCTCTTTCGATAAATTTTGAACATTACGTATTGCGCTAACAATATCGTTGGATAGATTTTGGCATAACCCTGCGGTGTTCGATCTTAAACGGAGTGTCTGTCCTTTACTCTTTTGAAATCGGGAGCTGAACCTTGGAGGTGGCTGTCCAGCCGTCAACCGGAAGACAAAAACCAACGAGGAAGCGCCCACCTTAGACACAAAAGGCCTAAGAACTCCCCCTTATACGGCACAGGTGGGGCCACTTTTTTAATAAAAAGATGTCATTAAAAAGCAGTGATCTTACAAAATCACTGCTTTTTTGTTTAATGCATTTGGTTATGCGAAATGTCTCGGATATTTCCCCAAACGCGCTTGATAAACTGCACTATTCCTCAGCAGTTAGTGCTTCCCATTGTTCGTAGGCTTTGAGTGTCTGCATCTCTAATTGCTCGATACGTGTCGAATCGATGGCTGGATCGTTCGACTGATCTTGGTAATAGTCTACAGAGGCCATTTTTTCACTCAGTGTGGTGTGTTCGGCTTCAAGTTGTTCAATCAGACCAGGTAATGCCTTCAGGGCTTCGCGTTGCTTATTACTAAGTTTTCGTGTCGATATATTCACAGGCTTTACAGTCGTTTCATTAGGCTTAGGCACTCCAGTAAGTGGCAACTTGAGCGACTGTGCCTCTGTAACTTTACGTGCTTCGTATTGCTCCAACCAATCATCGCAACCACCATTGTACTCAGTGACGATACCATCACCTTCGAGCGCGATGGTGTTGGTTACAACATTGTTCAAGAAACTGCGATCATGGCTGACCAGTAACAGAGTGCCGTCATAGTCAAGTAAGCGTTCTTCAAGCAATTCGACTGTTTCGATGTCGAGGTCATTCGTTGGTTCGTCGAGCACGAGGACATTGGCAGGTTGCAAAAAGAGACGTGCAAGTAACAACCGTGCGCGTTCACCACCAGAGAGTTTAGTAATGGGAGAGCGAGATGTGTGCGGGGTGAAAAGAAAATCCTGTAGGTAGGTCAGAATATGACGTTGCTTACCATTTAATGTCACCATTTCTCCGTAAGGATGCACGTTCTCTGCGACAGTAAGTGACTCGTCGAGTTGGGCACGGTGTTGGTCAAAGTAGGCTACCTCGAGCTTGGTACCAGCTGTAACACTACCTTGCTGGGGTTGTAATTTTTCGAGTAGCAAATTCAATAGGGTGGTTTTTCCTGAGCCGTTCAGCCCTACAATGCCGATCTTGTCGCCACGCCATATGACTGTGGAGAAATCCTTGATCAGTGGTTTGTTGCCCCAATCGTAGCTGACATTATCCACCGAGATAACTTTGCGGCCAGAGAGTTGGCCCTCGTTTAAGTTAAGGTTTGAGGTGCCTATGATGTTACGACGTTGAGCCCGTTCGACACGCATTTTCTTTAGGCTTCGCACTCGACCTTCATTGCGCGTGCGTCGAGCTTGAATGCCTTTACGTATCCAGACCTCCTCTTCGGCTAATTTCTTGTCAAAGACAGCTTGCTGCTTTGCTTCGCCTGCAAGTAAATCCGCCTTGCGCTGTAGGTACGTCTCGTAGTCACAGCTCCATGTAGTCAACTGCCCACGATCAAGATCGATGATCCGATTTGCAACGCGCCGAATAAAAGCACGATCGTGCGAGACAAATAGCAGAGCGATATCTGATTTCCTCAGGAACTCTTCAAGCCAGCGAATGCCGGGAATATCGAGATGATTAGTTGGCTCGTCGAGCAATAGTATATGTGGCTCAGCGGTCAATGCGCGCGCAAGTAGCGCGCGTCGTTTATTGCCCCCAGAGAGAGAAGAGAAAAGGGCATCACCATCAAGCTCTACACGATTAAGAATACTTTCCACCTTGTGTTCAATTGACCAACCGTCAGTGCGGTCAAGTTCTTCCTGTAAGTGGTCCAGTCGTTCCGCAACAGCATCGTCATCAGAATTATCAGCATATTCGTGGGCAAGTTTATGATATTCGGCAACGGTTTTGGCGGGAGGTCCAAGGCCATCAGCTACAATCTCGAACACTGTGCCTTCGAGGTCCGCTGGGACTTCTTGATCGAGTTTGCCAATACGTAAATCGGGAATGGCTTCGATTTCGCCAGCGTCTGGCTTGATTTGTCCGCCTATGATACGCAGTAAGGTCGACTTACCCTCGCCATTACGACCAATTAAGCAAATACGCTCACGCTTCTCGACCGTCAGCCCAGCATTATCGAGTAGGCATGGCCCACCGAATGAGACAGTCAGATTTCTGTAGGTAAGCAGAGCCATACTTGAAGTCTAGTCACGCACATTGAGTGCGTTTATTTGGTGGTGAAACGATAACGAGTGATCGAGTTATATTGTTCGCCGGGCTGTAGCAAGGCGCCTCCCATATCTGGAAAGTTCACACTATCCGCATAGTCTTGAGTTTCTAAGCAAAAACCGCTGCAGCTGGGATAAACTATTCCGTTTTTACCGACTTCAGGGCCGTCAGCGGAAAGAAACAACCCGGCATAAAACTGAACGCCGGGTTCGGTGGTAAAAGTTTCCATGACACGCCCGGATTGGGGCTCATAGACTATTGCAGCAAGCTTGGGATCGATGGTACGGCCACCATCAAGGAAGAAATGTATGTCTGCATTGTGGATGGTCAGTTCACGGCTTCCGAGTAGTACAGGATCCTGATAATCATTGAAACCTTTCACCACCGAATCACGGCGACCTAGTAATGTGGCATTGTCATCAATGGTCGCAACTGAATCTGCAAAAATCTGTAGCTCATGGCTAAACACGTCACTTCTTCCAGAATCCTTAAGGTTGAAGTAAGAGTGATTGGTTATATTAAATGGAGTAGTTTTATCAGTCGTCGCAGAGTAAGTAATTTCGAGAGAATTATCATCTAAAAGGGCATAGGTGGTAGTACACTGTACCGTACCTGGAAAGCCGTTGCTGTGTTCTGCATCGATGATCGACAGACGTAGTTTGTCGACTCCTTGTTCATTAATTACTTGGGTGCTCCAAAGAAGTTTATCATAGCCATTGAGTCCGCCATGGAGTGCGTTCGACCCATTGTTGATTGCTAGCTTGTACGCATCTCCATGCAGTGAAAATTCACCACTACCAATGCGTCCAGCGACTCGACCAGTGGTTGCTCCGAAGTAAGGATGCCCAGCCAGATAACCCTCTAGGGAATCTTTACCGAGTACGACATCGGCTAACTGCCCGTCACGATCGGGAATATGGAGTGCTACCAGAATAGCTCCATAATTAGTAACTTGTGCCGACAAGCCATTGCTGTTGGACAGTGTATAAAGATTGACCAACTCACCGGTGGGTAGCGTTCCGTAAGATTGTATTTCGATACTCATGAGAATGAGCAACAAAGCGCATTCTAGCGGAAGAGCAATACGGGAATTGTAACAGTACGAATCATCGCGGTCGTAGTACTGCCGACGATTAGGTGACGTATCTGTGAGTGGCCGTAAGCGCCCATTACGAGCAGGTCTATGTGCGCTTGGTTAACGACTTCAGCAATAACCTTATCTGGCTCGCCGTCTCGTACTTCTGCAGTGGTTTCAAAGCCTGCAGCTTGTAACTGTGTCCGCGCTAGCTCGAGTGCATCCCCTAGCTTATCGTTGTCCTTGCCCACGCTCAATAGGTGACACTGCATCCCTTTGAGCAAAGGATTATTAGCTACGTACTGAATAGCTTTCAGCGAGCTCTTACCTCCATCAAAGGCGAGTACAAAACGTTCCATCTTACCGAATGCTCGTGAAGCCACCAATACTGGATGTTTGCAGCTACGTACTACGCGCTCCAAATTATGCCCAATATGGCCAGCAGCAAAGTCTGCATGATTTCCACGCTTACCGATAACCACGAGATCCGCATCGCGCTCATAATTATCGATGGAATCACTTAACCGCCCGTGCTTCTGGTCGGCTACTATTTGGGTGATTCCTGCAGCTTGTAATTGTGCAGTTGAATCTTCAAGAATAGCTTCACCACGTTTGCGAGCGACTTTTGCTCGCTGGGCCTCAAGCTCAACAATCTCTTCGAGTAATGCTGTGCGTGCACCGAGGTTCAGACTGCCACTGTGATCTGCTTTGACGGGATCTTCATGATGCGGGTCGAGCATGTGGAGTACATGTACCGCGGCGGACATCTGTTTGGCTGCCCAAGCTGTGTGATGGTAAACGCTCGTTGAGTAGATTGAGCCGTCAGTGCAAGCAAGTATGTTTGACATAGTAACTATTAGTAATTTGTGAAACCGAAAGGCAATGTAAATGCGCCTTAGTGAGCGTCCAGTTCAGCGCCGGGCTTGTCGTATTTAGCGACTTTGAGCACGAGTGTCTGACTTGCTTCATTCATGCCAATAATGTCAACTTCGGTGCCTTCGCGGCGAAATTTCAGGACCACACGATCTAAGGCATTGATAGCCGATAAATCCCAGAAGTGTGCATGTGAGACATCAATGCGAACCGTCTCGATGACTTCACGAAAGTCAAAGGCTTCGGCAAAGCTACTGGCAGACACGAAAAAGAGCTGTCCACGTACGCTGTAGGTACGGGCCTTTCTTTCGATTTCTAGTTCGGAAGCTATATTTACTTGCCCAGATACCTTGTATGCGAAGAACAGCGCGCTGAGCAGCACTCCTGCACCGACGCCATACGCCAGATTGTGGGTTAGCACCGTTGTCAAGACTGTCGCGATCATGACAAAACTGGAGGTGCGATGGTGTACTCGGAGGCTTTTTAGAGATGACCAACTAAATGTGCCGATTGAAACCATGATCATTACGGCGACCAGGGCAGCCATTGGGATTTGACTGACAAGATCTCCCATTAGCACAATTAAGATCAGCAAAATTACCCCAGCTGCAAAGGTCGAAAGGCGTCCACGTCCGCCAGACTGCACGTTGATTACTGACTGACCGATCATTGCACATCCAGCCATGCCGCCGAAGAAACCAGCAACAATGTTAGAAATGCCTTGGCCAGTACACTCGCGGTTTTTGTCGCTGGAAGTGTCAGTGAAGTCATCAACAATGGTCGATGTCATCAGCGATTCTAGTAAGCCGACGATGGCGAGTGAAAGGGCAAAAGGAAAAATAATTTTCAGAGTTTCGAAATTAAGTGGCACATCTGGCAGTAAGAAGACAGGTAACGTGGAGGGTAGGTCACCCATATCGCCAACGGTGTTTAGCGTTTGGTCCAGTCCCATAGTCATCGATACGCCTGTGAGCACAATAATACAAACGAGTGGGGAGGGAACGGCGGTCGTAAGTCGCGGAAGTCCATAAATAATGGCAAGGCCAGCAGCGACCATCGTGTACATTAACAGACCCTGATTATGAAACTGTGGTAACTGCGCCATGAAAATGATAATGGCTAGTGCGTTGACGAAGCCCGTGACGACTGATCGAGAGACAAAGCGCATCAGATTGCCTAATTTAAAGGCACCCGCCGCTATTTGTAAAATACCAGTAAGCACTGTGGCGGGCAATAAATACTCTAAGCCATGATCTCGTACTAGTGAAACCAGTAGAACTGCCATAGCGCCAGTAGCTGCCGAGATCATCCCCGAGCGTCCACCGACAAACGCAATCACTACGGCGATACAAAACGATGCATAAAGCCCGACCTTTGGGTCCACTCCAGCGATAATCGAGAAGGCGATCGCTTCTGGAATCAGCGCTAGCGCTACCACTGTGCCAGCGATCACATCACGGCGCGGGTTAGAAAACCATTCTTGGAAATATTGATTCTTTGTCATGTTTTGCTCTAAATAGAAACGCCAACAGTGAGATCTGTTGGCGAGATAGAGCGAAGCAAGACAAAGACTGAGCTGTTGTTCAAGTAGAACTTACCAGTAGAAGTTGGCTTTATTGTCAATTAACCTTAAATGCACTGTACTCAGTCAAAGTAGGGCGCCTGCCTTTTATTGCTAGGGCAGTTTATCTCTACCTATGACCAAAAAAGCATTCGGCTAAACTGGCACTTTAAAGAGCATTGGCTAAATAAGGCGCTTTAAAATAGAATAATATCGCCATCCGTCCTTAAATCTATGATAAGGCAACATTCGGCGATTTGAACTCCGATTTATACATGATTACTGAAGCACTCAGAGTTTTTGAAGATTTACCCATCGGCGCCTATCGAAACGTCACTGATTCGACGTATTTAGAACAAGGCATGACCTATTTTAGAACTCATGCCGTTAAAAACTTACGTTGGGACCCAGTTAACCGTGAAATCGTTGCAACTATTTGGGGAAGTCGTTCGAAGCCATACCGCGTCGATTTATGGGTGGAGCAAGAGCGTTTAGAGCATCGCTGTGATTGTGTCGCTTGGGAGCATACAGGAAACTGCAAGCATTGCGTTGCAACAGCAGTAGCAGTATTTTGCGCGATTCAAGAAAAAAGCTTCGCGGGTATTCAGATGCCGGATACTTATATTCAAGAACTTCGCCGACAATTAGGATTTATTGCATTAGCAGAACCAGCTGAAACAATTTTCACTACTCAATTTGTGAAAGTTAAACCAGTTGATGAAACGTTATTGCTGAAGGTGCTACCATCCAGCGGTAATCTTGTATTTAAAATCTTAGGTCAGCTTCCTTCTAGATTTGTGACTGACCTGGCGACGATTTTAACTGATGCTACTACTAGCCGCAGGCTCGCGCGTGAGTTTACCCTTGAAGATCCCGAAAGTGAGCTCCCCGCAGTACTCTCCGTCGCGAAGAGGCACAGTGTCTCAGTTTTGATCGAGATCGGCTCGAGTCAATTACCACTCACAATTAAGCAAGGTACGTTACAGCCACACTATGCGCTTAATATTCATAACGATAAGATTTTACCCAAGCTGATCGGTCAGTCGGACACCGGTGAGCGTATTGAGATGGAAGGTTTCCTTGGCAATACTTATTGGGGTGTCGCAAAAGATGGTGCATTGTATGATTTGGGAGACAATCCTGCAGATGACTATTACCATCTGGTTAGTGCGCATGATGACTTGTTCACAATACATCCTTTGCCTTTGCCGTTGGAAGATTTCAGCACTAAAGTTACCGTACAACCATTTGAAAAATCGTGGATAACGGAGCGGCATATGCGATTCGAGTGCGAAGGGGAGGAGGCTTCATTAGTTCAAGTCGATGCAAATGCGGTTTTGTTGGCAGTTAGTATGCAAGCAGGCCCCAATTCACGCACTGCGGCACTTAGCTTTTGGGCTGATGTTCGCGGTCAGCGTATTGCACTGCAACCGCTTATTCAACTCATCTTAAAACCTATCTTGGAACAAAGAGGGGATTTCTTTAATGCTAAATCGCGCGTTCGGGTGTTGATGGATACTTTACGCCAATATGTAGCAGCAGATGCATCCGGGCGGTTGCTTATTCGCAATCGCGCGGAAGGTGAGATTCCAGAATTCTTCGGCACTTATCAAGCAGGCATTGTCGCTAAAATATTCAATGGAATCGATGCGACACTTGATGCAGAAGCAAGTGACTTTGAAGTCCTGGGTATCGACGCAGGCTGTGCCGAATGGGTGCGTTATCCAATGCCGATACAGAAAATTGCGATGCTACTCTTTAGTTGTTTCGCACCAGAGACTAGAGATGACATTCGATTGCTTGAGAAATGCTATTTTTCAGTAGACGGCGCAGGTTTACTTGAAGCGATGCTGCAACGCGCATCACTTGTTGCGCAGACACTAAAGGTCGACTTTAAGTATGAAAATAAGGCTGTTCGCTCAGCTCCAGTAAAGGTGGAAATGATCAGCGAGTTGGAGCGCAAAAGTGATATCGACTGGTTTGCATTACACCCAGATATACAGTGCGGTGAGCATACCCTAAATGGTGCCGAGTGGCAGTTATTAATCCGTGGCGAACTCTTACTTCGCGATAAAGACGGAAATTGGATCATTCCAAATATAGGTATCGATGAAGAGGAAAACATGCATCTATTGGCTGAGATGTTTGCTCAAAAAAAGCGATCTGCAGGATCGAATCGTAACAAATCTGATGGCGAAGCAGTGCAAATATCTCGCGTGGAAATGTTGGATTGGTTGTCGATGCGTCAACGTGGCTTAAAAATTTCGCTACCAGCCGAAGCAGAGGAACTTTTTCAAAGCTTACGTGAATTTAAGCAACTGGATGCCTTTGTACTGCCTAAAGGCTTTAATGCAGAACTTCGTGCGTATCAAAATGAGGGCTGCGCATGGATTGAATTTCTTTATAAGCATCGCTTTGGTGCCTGTCTCGCGGATGACATGGGGCTTGGAAAGACCGTACAAACAATCGGTTTTATTGCACAACGTTTGCAAGATGACTTGGCGCAAAAGAAAGGTTCTATATTGATCGTCCTTCCGCCAAGTCTGGTATTTAATTGGTTGGATGAGTTTGAGCGTTTCGCGCCAGGTATAACGGTCCAAGATTGCTTGACTCGGCATAGTTTGAATCGAGCTGTGCAAACCTCACAAGTTATTTTAACTACCTACGATCGAGTTCGTGTAGAAATTGCTGATTACGAAGCACAGCATTTCGATATCGTAGTGTTTGATGAAGCACATAATTTGAAGAATGTTACTGCTGCTCGAACTAAAGCTGCAGCTCGTTTAAACCGGCGATTCACACTTTGTTTAACTGGTACACCTGTAGAAAATAATATCAGCGAATTTTATTCCGTGATGACGACTTCGGTCCCAGGTATTTTTGGCACTTTGAAGTACTTTAAAGATACCTTCCGTAGAGACCCTGAACGAATACTAGCCCGCGCAAAGCCTTTTATTTTACGTCGTACCAAGGATAAGATTCTCAAAGAATTGCCGCGTAAAGAAGAGCATGAATTGTTCCTAGAGATGACTGAGCTACAGAAAGAGATGTATGCTCGTACAGTTGCTGAAGTTCGCGAAGAAGTCGCGGAAGCATTTGATGACCGAACCGAGCAGCAAGCTGGTATCGTCGCTTTGGCAGCGATTCTAAGGTTGCGTCAGGTATGCGTAAGTCCGGAGTTGATGAACAAACCGCTCAAGGAACTTGCTCCTAAGTTTGCTTATATGGCTGACAAACTTGTCGAGCTTGAGTCTGAGGGTAATGCGGCACTGGTCTTTACGCAGTTTCGCGGTGCACTGGATGAATTGGAGAAGGTTGCCAAGCAAGCTGGCGTGCGCTACCTGCGCATGGACGGTCGGACGCCTATGCCAAAACGTAAACAACTCGTTGCCGATTTTCAATCTGAAGATGGGCCCTCGTTCTTCTTCATTAGTCTCAAGACTGGTGGCGTAGGCTTGAATCTAACCCGCGCGAATTACGTGTTCCATATTGATCCATGGTGGAACCCATCTGTAGAAAATCAAGCGAGTGATCGTGCGCATCGTATCGGTCAAAAGCGGTCTGTTTTCGTACAGCGGCTGATTATGAAACATACTATCGAAGAACGCATGTTGGTCCTCAAGGCGCGTAAAGCAGCACTTTTTCGCCAATTGGTAGAGTCGCCTCAAGGGCAGTCTTCGCGAGACAACCTCACACGTGATGATTTCGAATTCCTAATTGACGGCTAAGGCAAACTACAAATGTCTTAGTGGAGTAAATAGGGCAGCCCGAACAATAAAAATAAGAACAAGGCTGTAAGAATTATAAAGATAGCCAAACAACCTATCTTGGCATCTCTCAGCTGTTTCGATGTCCCCGAACCGACATAGTGATGGGCGCTATATTCATTTGTCAGCTCTGCCTGTGTTACATCTGATCGGGTCAGTAGTTGTTCGCTACCATCGTGCTTAGAGGGAAACTCTTTGTCGCTCGTTGTTTCGATAGATGCACTTGTCGTAGCGCAACACGGATGCTCTGCTTGATTGTCCTCGGCTAGACGAATCTGCTGATCGAGCCAACTTAGATGTTTCTGAATAAGTAAGCGCTGTGCGCGGAGTTCATCGAGCGGTTCTGACATAAAAAAATCCCGTCACAAACAGTAACGGGATTTTGAAAATGTGTCGATGTAAAATTACTTACGCAGCTTCTACGATGTTGATCTTGCGATGCAACTTATCAAAAGCAACCTTGCCGGCAGTTAATGCAAATAGTGTGTGGTCACGACCCATGCCCACGCCCGCTCCTGGATGGTAGCGTGTACCGCGTTGACGCAAGATGATGTTACCAGGGATAACAGCTTCGCCACCGAATTTCTTAACACCGAGGCGTTTTGAATTACTGTCGCGACCGTTACGTGAAGTTCCTTGTCCTTTTTTATGTGACATTTTTAAGTTCTCCTAAGTGAGGTTCAATTATCCGTTGATGGATTCGATCTTGATAACGGAAAGATGTTGGCGATGGCCACGGCGCTTCTTGTAGCCCTGACGACGCTTCTTCTTAAAGACGACAACCTTGTTGTCCTTCTTATTCTCGAGAATAGTTGCTTTGACCGTTGCACCTTCAATAAGAGGAGCACCGAAGCGAGTGTCCGCACCTTCACCGATCATGAGGACTTCATTGATGTCAATCGAGTCGCCTGCTTCCGTGTCTGGGAAAGAGTTAACCTTGAGGACATCGCCTTCAGTGACAGTAAATTGGCGACCTTGTGTTTTGATAGTGGCTTTCATTGGAAAAACGAGAGAGCAAATCGTTGTGGGCCGTTTAATCAAGGCTTTTCTGGCTTATTTTTATGCAAATTTTTAGACTGTTGGAATGGGGGCTTGCCAACAGGCCTAGGCTAGTCTCAATTCTGTCTCAATAAGTACGCTATGGAGCATGAAACCCCAGATTCTGAAAGCATTCGTGAGACTTTTAAAGAGTTCCTTACTAGTAAAGGCCTGCGCGTAACCAATCAACGTTTGGCGATTTTTGATGCAGCATATGGGCATCCAGACCACTTTACTGCCGAAGATTTACTGGAGCGAGCACGTGAAATCGACGATTCTGTGTCTCGAGCTACGGTTTATCGAGCTTTGCCGATTCTTACCGAAAGTAGTCTCATCAGGGAAGTAGATGTAGGGCGTGATTATAAATATTACATGGCAAATAAAAATGCCACGACTTTTCAAGCCCAGGTGATTTGTCTCGATTGTGATAAAATTTTTGAAATAGATGCTCCCTTCATGGAGTGGTATGGGAAAACTGTGGCCGATAAATTGGCCCTTGATGTTGAAACACAGCGTCTGCAGGTCTCCGCACATTGCACTGCACTGAGGGCCACAGGCATCTGTGAACGCGGAGGCCAGCGACAAGAAGCATAGATCCGAATGGGCAAGCGTGAGAATTTTGATTTTGAGATAAGTTTTTTTAAGGGCTTGTACAAGCGTATGCCTAAAGATCTGCGTGTTGTTTCAATGCTCGCACATCTGTATACTCAGACAGGACAACTGGATGCGGGATTGAGAATGGACCGAAAGTTGGTTCGTTTAACGCCAGAAGACCCGACGGTGCATTATAACTTGGCCTGTAGTCTTGCCCTGAAGCATCGCAAGCCCGACGCGCTCAATGCACTGCGCACTGCGATCGCCTTTGGCTACGATGACTACGTATGGATGTGTAATGACCCCGATCTAGCTGAACTGCATGAATATAGTGGATTCTTAACGCTTTGTAACGAGTTGGGTGTCGAATAGAAACATGGTCAGCATTACCGTTTTCTAAAATAAGTATCTCGTATAGTCCCCAGTTTGTTAATTACTAATTCATTTAGAGCCCAACAAGCCATTATCCAATTTAACAGCGTAACTTCAAAAATTGATTGAATGCACAAGAGTAAATTGAATTCAGTACCCGCTTTGGTAGAAGTCATCGCGCTGTCGGGATTTGATAAAGCACTGGCCTACGCAGTGCCTCCTGCCTGTCAGTCAGATCTAAAAGTAGGCTCATTGGTTCGTATTCCGTTGCGGCGCCGAAGTGAATTGGGAGTGGTCACACGCTTTGGCACCGATCAAGAGGTGCCGCCTGGTAAATTGAAGATGCTGTTTGAAATTGTGCAGCCATATCCAGTGATGCCACTCGATCTCATGCAACTGTTTCGGTGGTGCCAGCAATATTATTCTGCAACGCCTGAAGCCATTTTAGAGACAATGATTCCTGCGGCTATTCGTAAGGGTATGCAGGTGAAGACACGCCGCTACCTATCAGCAGGAAAAGCACCAACGGCGGATGACTTGGCAGCGCTTGAAAAGCGTGCACCTAAACAAGCACAACTCCTTCGCTTCATTCGGCAGCAACTTAAGCCATTTGCCCGTGCTGACGTACTCAAGCGTATGAAGATCAGCGCTTCCACCTGTGATGGCTTAGTTAGTAAAGGTCTACTTCGCGAGACTGATACCGAAGAAGAACGAATCGCGTACGAAGATGAAATGGGTGAAGTGGAAACAGTTGCTGAAACCACCCGTCCAATACTGACTGATGAGCAATCAAAATGCGTGGACGCCATTCACGGCGATATCGAACAAAGTAAGTTCAGCGTCCGACTGCTGCACGGAGTGACAGGATCTGGCAAGACTGAGGTCTATCTCAATGCCATTGAAAAAGTTGTTGCAAGCGGAGGCGGTGTAATCTTCCTCGTGCCAGAAGTAGCACTCGCACCACAAACTGTCGGGCGCGTGCGCGGACGCCTCGAAGCACGAGGCGTGCATACAGTGGTTTGGCACAGTCATCTATCGGAGGGTGAGCGCTATGATGCGTGGAAAGCCCTCGCCAGCGGCGAGGCGCATGTCGTGGTTGGCGCACGCTCCGCGGTATTTGCTCCCGTCAAAAACTTACAGTTGATGATCGTTGATGAGGAACATGAGCCATCCTATAAACAGGAAGAGTCGCCGCGCTATAACGGACGCGATGTAGCAGTATATCGTGCCTTCATTAATAAAGCGGTATGTGTGCTCGGTTCTGCGACACCCTCACTGGAGTCGCTCTACAATGTTGAGAAGGGTAAGTATGCAGTCGACCGGATTTTAAATAGGGTCGACAACCGAGAACTGCCCAAGATTCACGTGGTTGATATGTGCCGTGAGACTTCGCCTGAAAAAGCAGCCTCACCAATTTCCCGCTTGTTGGCCGATAAGCTTCGAGATCGCTACGAGAAACAGGAGCAGAGTATACTGTTTCTTAACCGCCGCGGCTTTTCCACTAGTATGATGTGTCCTGATTGTGGATACGTGGCTGGTTGTGATCATTGCAGTATTCCTAAAACCTATCACCGTACGGATAAACGGTTACGCTGCCATCTCTGTGGCGAAGAAGAACCAGTCCCGCTTCGCTGCCCGAAGTGTCAGTCCACTGCAATTCGAATGCGGGGTAAAGGTACGCAGAAGATCGAGGACATTGTACAAAAGATTTTACCCTCTGCCCGCATCCACCGCATGGACGCGGATTCGATGTCGAAAAAAAATTTATATCGAAAAATTCTGAATGATTTTCGCGCCGGTAAGATTGATATTCTTGTCGGCACACAGATGATTGCAAAAGGTTTGGATTTTCCAAATGTCACACTGGTTGGTCTAGTGGACGCTGACATGTCGCTGCATATTGAAGACTTTCGTGCTGCAGAGCGCACCTTTCAATTAGTGGTTCAGGTGTCAGGTCGTTCGGGTCGTGGAGAACGGGCAGGGGAAGTAGTGATCCAAACTCACACACCGCATGCACCGCCGATTCAGTTTGCTCGCAAGTCGGACTTCGATGGCTTTCAACTGGAAGAGCTTGAGCAACGGCGTGAGTTCAATTATCCACCGTTTCGACATTTAATTCGACACCTGTTTCGCGGCCGGAATCCTGATAAGGTTAATTTCTATATCGATCAATGGACCAAGCTTGTCGAAAAGGAACTCGGCGATAAGATCGAGATACGTGGGCCTGCACCTGCGCCGATTGAGAAGATACGTGATGAATATCGATTTCAATTATGGTATTTTGCACCTAACGCCAGCGCCGTGATTGGCGCAATCACAGCTTTACGTGAAAGCTTTAAAATGGACAAAGAAGTGATCGATCACATGGACGTCGATCCAATGAATCTTAGTTAGCGGAGAGCGTGGAAGGGCGGACTCCCTAAATACGACCGTACAGATCTAACTGATCTTTAAGGTATTTAGCACTCGAGACATGCAACTTTTCTAATTGCTTAGAGGTGACGCGCCATTGCCAATTTCCCATCGAGGCGCCAGGAGTATTGAGGCGCGCCTCTGAGTCTAGACTTAATAAATCCTGCAGCGGGAAGATCGCCATGTGTGCAGTGGATTGAATACATGCGCGTATAAGATCCCATGATATTTCATCACCAGAAACATTCAAATAACGTCGTACATGATCTTGTGTTTCCTCATCCTGTTTAGCATACCAACCAAGCGATGTATCATTATCGTGCGTACCCGAATAGGCTATCGTATTACGACTGTAGTTGTGTGGCAAATACGTATTCTCGGCATCGCCTCCAAATGCAAATTGAAGTACAGCCATCCCAGGTAAACCAGTATCTCTGCGCAGGTTATTAACTGCGTCTGTAATTACACCCAGATCTTCAGCGATTAGTTTGGCTTTCGGACAAGCGGCATGGATGGCCTTGAACAATTCGTGACCAGGGCAGGGCAGCCATTTACCGTTGCGGGCAGTGCTTTCATTTGCTGGGACTGACCAGTAAGATTCAAAGCCACGAAAGTGATCTAAACGAACAATGTCGTAAAATTCTAGATTTGCTTTAATGCGATCAATCCACCAAGCAAAACCAGTATCTTGATGTATCTTCCAATTATAGAGTGGATTCCCCCAAAGTTGACCATCGGTGGAGAAATAGTCAGGTGGCACACCAGCTACCGCAATAGGCTTACCGCTTTTTGTCAGTTGAAAAAGTTCGCTGTTGGCCCACACATCCGAGCTATCTAAGGCCACAAAGATGGGCACGTCGCCTAAAATTTCAACGCCTTTTGTAGTCGCATATTTACGCAACTTTGCCAACTGACCGTAGAACAGATATTGGTAAAATACATGCGCATCAGTTGCTAGTAATACCTCATCGGTTAAATCCTGCTTGCGTGCTTGAGTTGGGTCACGGAATCTCGCTGGCCACTCGAGCCAGCTATTGCCTCCAAAATGTGATTTGAGACTGAGGAAGAGGGCGAAGTCCTCAATCCATATCGACTGAGCTTTGCGAAAGCTATCGAGACTTCCGTAACTACAAAAATGGTCTAGGCCCGATGCTTTGAAACGATCATACGCTTTACGCAATAATGGCCAAAAGTGATTATACAGTAATCCATAATCGACATACTCAACTGGCAAGCCTCGAAGCATTTGGCATTCATCCTCACGTAGCAATCCACCTTCAATCAGTGGTTCAAGGTCAATAAAATATGGATTTCCTGCAAATGCTGAGAAACATTGATAGGGTGAATCACCATAGCCGGTTGGACCCAATGGACAGATCTGCCAGATACGCATGCCCGCAGCATGAATGAAATCAATTGTACGATACGCAGATGAGCCTAAATTTCCAATTCCTGTCTTGGAAGGGAGCGAGCTCAAATGCAGCAAAACTCCAGACGATCTGTGATTAAGCCAGTTGTAAAGTGATTCGGTCATAATTCTACATAATCAAAAAGCCAAAAGTACTTGGGTACAATAACGGATGCCGATGATTTAAAATCAATCGATTTTCTAATGCTAATTTAAAGGATGGTGCGATGTTTTCAGGCAAAAACTGTCAGTTGAACCTATTCTTATTTATTTTCGTGATGAGATTTTCGATTGGACTCACGAAGGCACAAAGTATTTTCGTCGATTATCAGATTAAGTTAATATCTTAGTGAGAAAAATTCGAAACTAAGAACAGTACCAAGGTTTATCACTAGAGTAGTACGCATCTACCTTCTAAAATTATAATTAGACATAAGATATATTGTGCGCAGAATGCATTGCAAAATGTATGGGCAGTAAATGGTAGGATTTGCACCGATACGAATCGGTGCAGAATTCGATGGCAATCTACCAAAGGTATGTTCTGGTACAGATATATTTAAGTATTTACTGGTTTAAATATCAGGTAAAAAATCGTATAAAAACCATATGCCGCATGAAACATCAGTAAGTGCTAAGTTGCCATTCCATATAATGGCCAAAGCAATCGGTCCCATCTGTAACTTGGATTGCAAATATTGCTTTTATTTAGAGAAAGAACAACTCTACCCGAGTAACGAAAAATGGAAGATGTCGGATGAGCGCTTAGAAACCTTTATTCGCGACTACATTGCAGCCCAACCAGGAAAAGAAGTCAGTTTTGCTTTTCAAGGCGGTGAACCTACTTTGCTTGGCGTTGATTACTTTCGAAAAGTGGTTAAATTACAAAAAAAGCATGCCCAAGGAAAAGAGATAAGTACGGCATTTCAAACCAACGGCACTTTACTAGATGATGAATGGGGCGATTTTCTATCTGAAAATAATTTCTTAGTTGGGCTTTCTATTGATGGTCCCGAAGACGTTCATAACGCAAATCGAGTCGATAAAAAAGGTCGTGACACCTATAAAGAGGTGATACGTGGGCTGAACATTTTACGCAAATATAAGGTCGAATTTAACACCTTGAGCTGCGTCAATTCGGTGACAGTGAAACACCCTGTAAAAATTTATAAGTTCCTCAAGAGTATCGGTTCTAAATATCTTCAGTTTATTCCGATTGTTGAGCGTGAAGTCGATACGGCAGCGGCCAAACTTGTTCTCGATTTTGCCGCACCGCCTAATTTAGCGGAGGCACCTGCGACTAAGGAAAATCCAAAAATGTCTGAATTCGCTGTGCCAGCGGAGGCCTATGGTGATTTCTTGATTAAAATTTTCAATGAATGGATAAAACGCGATGTCGGTAAAACATATGTGCAACTCTTTGACGTAGCTTTGGGCAAATGGATCGGCACTCCAGGTGGACTGTGCTACTTCTCTGAAACTTGCGGCCGAGCGTTGGCGATGGAGCACGATGGCAATGTCTACACCTGCGATCATTATGTTTATCCGCACTACAAACTAGGTAATTTAATGAATACCTCGCTTGGTGAGCTGGCAGACAGTCCAATGGCAATCGATTTCGGTAATGCCAAACGCGATACACTGCCAAACTACTGCCGTGAGTGTAGTGTACGTTTTGCCTGTAACGGCGAATGCCCAAAGCACCGTTTCACATGGACGCCTGAGGGCGAATGGGGGCTCAACTACCTCTGCCCTGCCTATAAAAAATTCTTTAACCATATTAATCCTGCGATGAAAATCATGGCGGAGCTTTATCATGCCCAGCAGCCACCAGCTGCTGTGATGGAAATTATGGCGGAACAACGAAAGAAAAAATGAGCTTGCGCGCAATGTGGCAGGCGCAACAGATCATTTTAAATCGGCTCACGATACCGTTACTTCCACCGGAATGGTGCTAAGATGCGTGCAGTTGCCTCCCCTCCCCGGCTTGTTGTTTTTTAATGACATTCGGCTACGCTCTTAATATGCTTATGGCATGATAACTAATGTACATACGACTGTTCCAGAAATAGCTGAAAACGTTCGAGGCGGTAGCGGAACCGCATACGCCCACAAGCTAATTGATCTCTTCCCGGGAAGTGCCATTAAAAGTGTCGGCATCGTTCGGCTTGAGCCTGGTGCGAATGTTGGCGCCCATTCACATCATGGAGATGAAGACTTCTACTACTGTATTTCAGGAACTGGTATCGTTGTAGACAATGGCGTTGAGCACCCCTTCGTCCCCGGGACCTTACAAATCACTAGAGACGGCGAGACTCAGGCAATTCGTAATACTGGTGAGACTGAACTCGTCTTCCTCGGAGCATTGATTGATACGCCTGCTGAGTTTAAATAAGTCATTACACCTTACTCGACTGTCAGTTGACGAATCGCTTCGTAAGTTGCGATACCTACTGAGGTGGACAAATTGAGTGAGCGCAGTTGGGTATTTTTATGCGGAATAGTCAATCGATGTCCTTCGAGTTCGGTATGTAGCCAGTCAGGTACACCATGCCCCTCACTGCCAAAGACCAGACCATCGCCATCGGCGTAACGCACATCCCAATACGCATGGTCAGCCTTGGTGGTAAAAAGCCACAAACGCTTGGGAGCTGACGGACTTACCTTAAAAGCATCCCAATCCTCGTGATGGTGTACGTCTAAGGAATGCCAGTAGTCCATGCCACTTCGTTTGAGGTGTTTATCAGTGATCGTAAAACCAAGTGGATGTATTAAGTGTAAACGCGTCTCAGTGATCGCGCATAACCGCCCAATGTTACCAGTGTTTTGGGGGATCTCTGGATTAAATAATACGATATGTAGCATCTTCAATATATGCTGAACAGTGCTCGACCCACTTCCAACATCGAATTTCTACGTGTTCAGTTCAGCAGGGGTAACTCTTAATTCTCAGGTCAAAAAATACGGGTTACGCAGTTGTCAGTTAACCAAAGAATAGCGCGCGCTTACTATAGATCACTATCCCCCAACAAAGCGCAACATTGAGTAGCGCGATGAAAACGGCAGCACTGCCCATGTCTTTTGCTCGCTTGGCCATGGAACGATGCTCGAGTGAAATGTCGTCTACCACTGCTTCGATTGCGGAATTCAAAATCTCAACAATCAACACTAGTAGTACGCTACCAATTAAAAATAAACGTTCGGTACTTTCGATCTGCATGCAGCAAGCAAGAACAATCAGACCACTGCCCGCAATTATTTCTAAGCGAAACGCCGCTTCCTCATACGCATACCGAAGGCCTGAGAATGAACAAAGCATCGCTTTCCATAGGCGCAGTGCACCTTTGTGTTTATACGTTGTGGAATCTGTTTGTTGTTCGCTCATCGTGCATTGATTGCTATCAGTTAACTGCTAAAACTACAGAATAAAACGATCTCCTTTGACCTGTAGCTGTGCGAATACATAAAAAAAGTCGGAGTGTTGCCACTCCGACTTTTGATAAAACTACGTAAAGAAACTTATTTCGAACGCTTTTGTGCGCTTTGAACAAGAGCTGCAAAAGAAGTTGCCTTGAGCGCCGCACCACCAATGAGACCACCATCGATGTTTGGCTGCGCGAGCAAGTCATCCGCATTTTCTGGCTTCATCGATCCGCCGTAGAGGATGCGTACCTTGTTGGCAGCTTCTGCGCCAAGTAGACTTGCTAGCAAGCTACGGATTTCCGCGTGCACCTCTTCAGCCATTTCAGGTGTCGCAGTCTTACCTGTGCCGATTGCCCAGACTGGTTCGTAGGCAACCACGAGTGCGTCCGCATCTGCAGCAGTCACGCCGACCAAAGCACCCTCGAGTTGAGTCTTTATAACTTCGTTGACCTTGCCAGCTTCACGCTCTTCGAGTGTTTCACCAATGCAGACGATTGGCTTCAAGTTTGCAGCTAAGGCAACAAGAGTCTTCTTATTGACGATAGCATCGGACTCACCGAAGTATTCACGGCGCTCTGAGTGCCCCAGTATAACGAATTTACAGAACAAGTGGCGTAGCATCTCTGCAGAGATTTCACCGGTGTAAGCGCCAGCAGATTCGAAATGCATGTTTTGTGCACCAAGCGAAACATTGGAGTCGTTAACCACCTGTGAAACTGCTTCGAGTGTTGTAAACGTTGGACAGACACAGACAGATACATCTGTCTGTGGGCCTACGATGCTGACAACATCTTTTGCGAGCTCAGCGCCTTCGGCTGAGTTTAGGTTCATTTTCCAGTTACCTGCGATGAGGTATTTACGTGCTGAGTTACTCATAAGTTTTATAATTTAGAATTAAGGATTAAGAAGTGTAGTAATTTAAGCTTGATCGAGAGCGGTGACTCCAGGGAGTTCTTTACCCTCAAGGAATTCCAACGAGGCTCCCCCACCAGTGCTCATGAATGTGACCTGATCACCATAACCAGCCATCTTAATGGCCTTGACGGAATCACCTCCGCCAATGATTGAGCAAGCATCCGAGTCAGCGATTGTTTGAGCGACTGCGAAAGTACCCTTGTTGCACGCGTCGATTTCGAAAATACCCATAGGGCCATTCCAAAGTACGGTCTTGGCATTTTTCACTTCATTGCTAAACAATTCGATGCTCTTGGGGCCGATGTCGACTCCTTCCCAGCCATCTTCGATGCTTCCCTCTACCACTTTGCTATCGGCAAAAGTACCCGCGCCAAAATCGAGGCCCTGCACCACCATATTATCGACTGGTAGTAGGAACTTGACGCCCTTCTCTTTGGCTTTCGCAAGTGCTGCTTTCGCAGTTGGGACAAAATCAGGTTCACTGAGTGAGTCCCCAACAGTTTGGCCCATGGCCAATTTAAAGGTGTAAGCCATGCCGCCACCAATGATGATTGTATCGGCCTTTTCAAGGAGCGTATCGATCACCTTAATTTTATCAGAAACCTTAGCACCACCTAGAATCACTGTAAGTGGGCGCTCGGGGCTATTGGTCTTGTCTCCCAGGTAAGCAAGTTCCTTCTCGATGAGAAGGCCACACACACATGGGGATAAGTGCTTCGCCACTCCCGCAGTCGAAGCGTGTGCGCGGTGAGCAGTACCAAACGCGTCATTTACAAAAGCGTCTGCTAGCTTTGCCAGCGATGCTGCGAATTCAGGGTCGTTGTCTGTCTCGCCCTGATAAAAGCGCACATTTTCGAGGAGTGCAACTTCACCCTCTCCTAGCTTAGCAACTTCAGCTTCTACGTCTTCGCCAATACAGTCTTCGATAAAGGTCACCGGCTGTGCGAGTTGCTTAGCCAGTTCTTCAGCAACTGGTGCAAGAGTAAACGCTGCATTCTTTTCGCCCTTAGGACGACCTAAGTGAGATGCGAGGATAACTTTCGCACCTTGCTCAACCAACAGCTTGATCGTAGGCAAGGCAGCGACGATCCGAGAGTCGTCGTTGATCACACCGTCTTTAAGTGGAACATTGAAGTCGCAGCGCACGAATACGCGCTTACCTGCGAGGTTTACGTCATTGATGGTTTTTGTAGCCATAGAATTTTTCAAATAAATATTAAGAAATAACAAAAAGAAAGGCCGCCGCGATCAAGAATCCGCATGGGATACCTGCCGCGGCGGCCAGAAAATTAATCAGTTGTTACCGAAGTTCAATTTAGAGGAACTTGGAAACCTTCTGAACAAGCTCAACTACGCGGTTGGAGTAACCCCATTCGTTGTCGTACCATGAAACAAGCTTAAAGAACTTATCGTTCAGTCCCATGCCGCTGCCCGCATCAAAAATTGAGCTAAGCTCATCATGAATGAAGTCAGAAGAGCAAACTTCGTCTTCCGTGTAACCAAGGATACCATTGAGTGACCCTTCGGAAGCCTCTTTCATCTTCTGGCAGATTTCTTCATACGATGTGCTCTTTTCTGTCTTCACAGTAAGGTCTACCGCAGAAACAGTTGGCGTTGGAACGCGAAAAGCCATCCCTGTGAGTTTGCCTTGAACCGCAGGAAGTACGAGGCCAACAGCCTTAGCAGCACCTGTAGTAGAAGGAATGATGTTAAGTGCAGCTGTACGGCCACCCTTCATGTCCTTAGGAGAAGGACCATCTACAGTCTTCTGCGTCGCAGTGTAAGAGTGCACTGTCGTCATTAGACCTTCTTCGATTCCGAAGTTCTCAAGAATCACTTTAGTGATCGGAGCTAGGCAGTTGGTGGTGCAAGATGCGTTCGAGATCAATGCGTCATCCGCAGTAAGTTCGTCATCATTGACACCGATAACAACAGTTTTGACGCCGTCCCCCTTACCTGGTGCCGAAATGATCACTTTCTTAGCACCTGCTTCGAGGTGGCCAGCAGCTTTATCGTCTTGGACAAAGAGGCCCGTGGACTCAATGACAATGTCCACGCCAAGTTCTTTCCAAGGAAGTGCTGCAGGACCTTCGCGCACAGCGAGTGTCTTGATTTCGTGTCCGTTTACTACGATGACGTCGTCACCCTTAGTTTCGACAGTGCCCTTAAAGCGCCCTTGTGTCGTGTCGTACTTAAGCAAGTAAGCAAGATTTTCTGCAGGAACGAGGTCGTTGATTGCAACCACTTCGATCTCGCTGCCGAGAAGACCCTTTTCAACAAGGGAGCGAAAGACTAAGCGACCGATACGGCCGAATCCATTGATTCCGATTTTTGTAGCCATTTTTATATGTATTTTATTTCCAGTTTGAGATGAAATTTTATGAAAGGTCGCACTTGTAGTGACGAATGTAGCTTTAGCAAGAAATAATCGTTGTGTAACAGTAATCACTCACATGAAGGCGACACCAATGTGCTATTAGCAGTAAAGTTATACTAATGTTATTTGGTCAAACAATTAGTCCCGCTAAATCAAATCCATTCAAATAGTCAAATAATTGTAAGTTATAATTAACCTGAAACCCCTTGACAATTAGCAGCTTAAACGTGTTTTACCGAGCATTCTTTTACTTATGGTCTGGAACCATCGATAAGATTACATGTTCAATTCGTTACAAGATGCTGCCTGTAACACTCAATCCACTATTATCTGAATCAAATGTATGAAAATTAAAAATTGGGATATGTTCGCGTTCGTCGTCCTTTACCACGCACTGCTCTTGCTGCTGCTGCCAGTGATGGTAGAAGTATTTTCTGTAGCTGCTTTCATTTTCTTCCTAGTCACATATATAATGGGAGGCATGGCGATTACAGTCGGATATCACCGCCTTTATGCGCACAAAGCGTATCAAGCAAATCCGTTCTTTGAGTGGTGCATTCTGCTGATCTCAGCACTCTCCTTTGAGATGTCAGCACTGATGTGGTCTCATGATCACCGTATACACCACAATCATGTCGATACCGATCGAGATCCCTACTCTATCAAAAAGGGGTTTTGGTATGCGCACATTTTATGGTTGTTTGATTATAAGCGAGAATTTGACCAAAATTTGGTAGCTGACTTAATGAAAAATCCGCGGGTTATGCTGCAGGATAAATACTACCCGCACTTTCTTATTGGAGTGAATCTAGCAGTCTTTTTGATTGGATGGGGCATCACCGGTAGCGCATTGGCTTCCTTCTATATGGGTTTCCTGCTTCGCCTAGCAATGATTCACCACTGTACCTGGTTCATTAACTCTCTTTGCCATACTGTAGGAGCGAAAACCTACGCCCGCGAACTTAGCGCGGTCGACAACGCAATTATGGCTGTGCTTACTTTTGGTGAAGGTTACCACAATTACCACCACGCCTTTGCCGCAGACTACCGCAACGGCATTCGCTGGTATCACTTCGATCCTTCTAAATGGACAATCTGGCTGGCATCCAAGTTGGGCATGGCTAACAAGTTGCGAGTAATCAGCGACCTTGCGTTACAGAAAGCACTCGTGCTGAAGGACAAAAAGCTGATTATTGAGCATTTGGAAGAAGAGATGGATGCCGTCGCTGCGGAACTCAAAGTAAAGCTTGAAGAATTATCTGCTGCTTTTGAAGCAACGGCTACCGAGATTGGATTAAAAGCGCGTGAGCTGAAAGATGCGGGCAATGAGCAGCACCAAGTGATTCAAAAGGAAATGAAGGAACTGCGGGCATCCCTGAAAATCACTTGGAATGAATGGATTTTGCTCACCAAAAAAGTGGCTAGGGATTACCAGCTCGCCCATTAATAAGCGCGTCTCAATCCATCATAGAGTATAAGCTCTAAGTTGCTAAGGAGGTGCTTTTGATGGCAAGGCAACGATAACAACAGGCAACTAATCTTCCACGACCCATAGCCCGCAAACCAAAGGCGGCAGGTGAACGATTGGTCCCTCTATTGGAATACGAGCTGACTGTAAGCCTGTTATTTTAAATCGATCATGATCCGCAATCTGCAATGCATTTGAGAAGCACCCATCAGCGCATGTGATACTCGTATATTCCAGATGTGGATTGATAGCGAATATCAGTTGCGGGGCATCGACACTGCAATCTGCATTAAATATTGCAACAATGGCACTTGAGCCCTCTGCGACAAAAAACTTCAGATAGCCGTCGGCTAGTGCACCATCATAGCGAAATGCCCTGCCAAGTTCCGAGCTGCGAAAAGCGATCCAATTTCTAAAATACGCATGCGTTCCAGAATACATGAGTCGCCGATTATAATCGAGCGCGTTCAGGTCCCCTCGCTGATACGTATTAGCCACCCCTTGCTTGGAGCGCATAAAGTCTTGCCCTTGTGCAATCATCGGCACACCCAACGATGCTAAAAGCACTGAAGCCATTAGGTGGGTCCGGCGACGATCGAGTAATGTTGGATCTGAGCCATCTTGGTCAGGGCGCTCAGTAATGCGATCCATCCAGCAATGATCGTCGTGCGATTCGGTATAATTAATGGTCTGTGCTGCGAAACGACTACTCGAAGGAGAGCCTGCGAGAAAGTATTGTATTATATCCTGATTGCCTTCGCCAGACACATACTTGGAGATCGATTCACGGAAGCCATCATTCCAAGATGCAAATCCGGTCTCTTTGAGCTCATCTTGAATATGACCACGAAAGCTCCATGGTTCAGCGATCAAAATGATGGACGGTTTGATTTTCTTGAGTTCCACTTCGATCTCTCGAAGTACATCTATTCCGATCAGTTCTGCTAAGTCGAAACGAAAGCCGTCAACATCATAGGTTTGTACCAAATGAATTAGACTCTCGATAATTAAACGCCGCGCCATGGGTGAATCGCAACGCAGGTCATTGCCGCAACCACTCCAGTTCATGAGATCATTTGCCTCATCCAGATGGAAATAATAACACTTATCAATAAATAGCAGGTGGTTAGGTTCACCGACGTGATTATAGACTACATCGATAATCACCGCAATGTCCTGATCATGGAAATCCTGTACTAGGCCACGGAACTCCTCCACTTGTGATGCGTTCTCTGGGTCTAGCGCATAACTACTCTCTGGGGAGAAGTAATTGGTCGTCATATAGCCCCAGTGGTAATCTTCATTCTGAATATTATCAAATTCCTGAATCGGCTGTAGCTCGATTGCATTAACACCAATCTCTTGCAGGTAGGAACCCTCTGTTTTGAGCCATTTGCGCAAGCCAGAATAGCCGCGGCGCTCATCAGTGGTAAGTTCAATCGGGGCATGTGCTGCCAGATCACGGACATGCGCCTCGAGTATGATTAAGTCATGCCAATTCTTAGGTATGTAAGGGTGCTCGACTTTGGTCATGCGCGCAGGGTCAACCACTATGGCTGGGCCACGATGCCCCATGCAGGCCTTTGCATAAGGATCTAAAATCACAAATCCTTCATCGAAATGAGAAGTGCCTTCATGATTTTCGCCAAAGACACGAAAGCTATAATAATAATCAACTAGGCTGTGATTGAAGCGAAC
>JAFMDL010000108.1 GCA_017857255.1 Puniceicoccaceae bacterium
TTGTCCATCTTGTCGATGAAGAGTTCGCCGTTGAGGTGATCACTTTCGTGCAGGATGCAGCGACCGAGTAAGCCGGTGGCTTCGAGTATATGAGAGTTGCCTTCGGTATCTTGAAATTCACAACGCACACCGATCGGGCGGGTCACTTTACCACGGACATCGGGAAAGGAGAGGCAGCCTTCTTCGTAGACGTCTTCGCTTGAGTCGATGATGGATACTTTGGGATTCGCCAGCGCCATGGGCATGATCAGGTCGAGTGGCGGTTGTTTGCCATCGAAGCTGTAGTCAAACGGAGGCTTTTCGCCCTCGGGCGGGCGTACATCCATCACGAATAATTGAATGGCGAGCCCGACTTGCTGAGCGGCCAGGCCAATGCCCTCCTCGTCATACATGGTGTCGACCATGTCATCGGCGAGTTGCGCCAGATCGGCATCGAATTCTGTGACGGGGTCGCCGATTTTACGAAGGATGGGTTCGCCGTATTGAGTGACTCTTAAAAGCATGTTAGGAAGCTGAAACCGAGCCGCAGGCTTGTAAAGCTTTTGAGCGGAGGGATTTTCGGCGTGGACTTCGTCGAGTTCGTGGTTTCTCGTGTTTACTTAGATGGATTTTGTTAAAGTGATCGACAGTGTGTGTCGCGCCTTGGATGAGGCGTCGGTCAGATATGCTTTGATTGGTGGCTTTGCGATGGCTCTGCGAGGGGTGCAGCGTGCGACGATTGATTTGGATTTTATTTTGATGCTGGATGATCTGGATCGGAGTGATGAGATTTTCTGCGCGTTGGGCTATCAACGGGCGTTTCGCAATGAGAACGTGTCCCATTATGCATCGGATGATCTGAGTTTAGGGCGGATTGATATTTTGCACGCATTTCGGGGGCCTACACTTGGTATGCTGGAGCGTGCGGATCGGCTTTCGGTTGCAGAGGGCGTGACTTTACCGGTGGTTCAGGTGGAGGATATTATAGGGCTCAAGGTGCAAGCGTCGGTGAATAACCCAAGGCGGGTGACCAAGGATTGGTCAGATATACGGATGTTGGTCGAAGTCTCCGCTGAGCAGCAATTAGCGCTCGATTGGGTGTTGTTGACTGACTATCTGGCTCTCTTTGGTTTGACGGATCGCGTTGAAGCGATGAAAGTCTGGTATGGCGAAATTAACGGAGAGTGAGCGCGCTGAATGGTTGCGCGTGGCGAGTGTCCCAGTGGACGAGCCGCCATTGAGCTATAATGAGCGCATTGTTGCTCCGACGACTGAAGCCCGTGAACGCTATGCCCGTTTTGCGACTGAGGCTGCGAAATTATATAAGGGAACGAAGCCTGTTCGCTTTGAAGGAAGCCATTGGAAGCTGTAGCCGAGTGCTACTCCGTCTCGCTGGTGCTTTTCGCCACCGGAAGGTGCACTTCGGAGCGTTTCAGCAAGCTTGGCGTATAAGGACCATTCCAATAGATCGCTCGTGCCGAACCAGTGGCGCTCCATGTGTTCTGCCCGGCAAGATGGGTGAGGAGGGCTGCTTTTGCCCGTGCGAAATTTTCGGCGTTGTAGCTGCCACGCACTCCTATGCTGAGCACGGTGCGTTCGGGTAGTTCAATGATGGAGACGTCATCGGTGCCCTCAAGGTCAGCGTCGGCGTAGTCGGAGCCGACATAGAAATACATGATCCCAGGCTCAATTTCAGCCTCTACCGGAGTCGTCATCGCGATATCGTTTGACTGAATATAACGAAACAATGGCATGAACAGACCGTTGTTGGATTGGAAGTAATTGCCATCGCTGTGCGAGGCGAGCAAACGAGAGGCGGGGAGTGTCTTCACTTCAATAGTGCCCACAGCGGTTCTTGGAAATGCGCGTTCGTAAGCAGACATGATGTGTAGAGGTAGAAGTCCCAGAAGGATGATGATCAGTGGTTTCACAGTGAGTGTAGGGTGTGGGGGGTAGCGGTGAGTGAGCTTTACTGAATCAATCTAAACTGTACCCAAAACCTTACAATCAGAGTGATCAGCTCGTGGTGCATGATTAGATTAATCGATTGCCAGTCCGCTTGAACTGATCTCAATAGGTGCATGGAATTAATTGTTGCGCTTGTAGTGGGTCTTTTGGTCGGGGCTGGTTTAGTGTTTACGTTATTACGCGGTGCTCAGGTACGTGCCGAGCTTGCTTTGGTGACGGCTCAAAACGATGTGCAGGCAGCTCGCGATGCCCATTCGTCAGCAAAAGAATCCCTGGCTCGAATCGAGGCGCAGCGTGAGGCGGAGTTGCAAGCTGCTGCTGAAAAACTGGCATTGCTCGAAGAAGCGAAGGAGAAGCTGCAGGACAGTTTTAAGGCGCTGTCTTCAGAGGCTTTATCAAAAAATAATGAGTCCTTCCTCAATCTGGCGAAAACTACTTTGGAGAAATACCAAGAAGGCGCGAAGGGCGACCTCGAAAAACGTCAACAGGCAATCAATAAAACCGTGGAGCCAGTTGGCGAAGCGTTGAAGGTATTTAACGAGCGCGTGTCCAAAATTGAAGAGCGCCGCACGGAGACCGATTCCAGCTTGAAACAGCAACTCGAGCAGCTGGCCGAGTCGCAAATCCGCTTGAGCCAAACCACGACCAATTTGGTGAGTGCCCTGCGCAAGCCGGAGGGGCGTGGTCGCTGGGGCGAGATGCAACTGCGTCGCACGGTTGAGCTGGCCGGGATGTTACCGTACTGTGACTTTGAAGAACAGGTCTCCGTGGAAACCGATGAAGGACAGCGTCTACGCCCAGACATGATGATTCGTTTGCCCAACGAGCGGCAGGTGGTGGTTGATTCAAAGGTCCCGCTAGCCGCATACTTGGATGCCTTGGACGAGACTGATCCAGATGCCAAAAAAGTGCAACTCGAGCGCCATGCACGGCACATTCGCGAGCATATCAAAGGCTTGTCGAGTAAGGCGTATGGTAAGCAGTTTGAGAATGCGCCCGAGTTTGTGGTACTCTTCCTACCCAACGAGGCGATTTTCAGCGCCGCACTGGAGCAGGACCCGCAACTAATTGAGCAGGGGGTCAATAATCAGGTAATTATCGCCACACCGACGACCTTGATCGCACTCCTCAAAGCCATCGCCTACGGCTGGCAACAAGAAGCGATAGCACGTGAAGCAAAGGAGATCGCGGCCCTAGG
>JAFMDL010000109.1 GCA_017857255.1 Puniceicoccaceae bacterium
TCTACGTTAGAGATAATTCAAAGTTAAGCGATCGACCTGCAAGAGAGCAAAGATGTTGCCATGCCACGCCGAGATTCGGCTAGATCGCTTGACCAGTCTATCCATATAGCAGCACCGCACTCCGTCTTTAACCGGCAATCCCATAAGGAACACTACGCTACAACGGCTCGCTTCCTGATCGCTTACGCATCCAACGCACTTCTTCGCTGCCAAGCGGACGACATGGGTACGACTGCTGTGGCACGCTCGACTCCAGCGTATCAAAATCGTCGCCGAACAACGCTACAATCTGATCCGCCGCAATTGGATGCGGTGGTCCCTCTCCACGGTAGTCCTTCACCTTACGAAAAAACACCGCGAGATAATGCCCGTCCGGCTTGAGCGCTTGTAGAACCGATCTGACATACGCCAGGCGTTGCGCAGGATCCAACGCACACAGACAGGTGTGCTCGACCACGGTATCGAATTGGCCATGGTAGTTCTCTGCTAGATTCAAAAAGTCTCCGACCTCAAAGGAAAGTTCTCCTTCGGCGGGTAATGCCCGCGCTTGGCGTACCGCACTGGGCGCAATATCCAAACCTACAACAGAGGCTCCCTGTCGCGCAAGTAAACGCGCATCATACCCTAATCCACAACCGGGTACCAGCACTCGCCCAGTCAGCGGATGCTTTTCTAAAAACGCGCTTAGAGGCGGCGAGGCACTCCCCTTATCCCAGGGCGTGTGCTTCGCTTCATACGCTGCATTCCAATCTTTAGTCATGCATAGACCCATACCTAGAATTGCTGATTGCACAAAGACAAATCAACATAAACCTCGCTTGCACCGCGCTCTAAAAGCGATTCAACTAAGAATATGGATTCGCTCACTCGCACTTTGCGCCAAGAAATATTACATGCCCGCCGTCGCATCTATGCGGTCGGCCATGCGACGCCACTTGAATCGATTGAGCTAGACGATCTTTCCATCTATGTAAAACGCGAGGACCTCTCGCCGATCCACGCCTACAAATGGCGCGGCGCCTACAACTGTATGGCGCAACTCAGTAATGAGCAGCTCAGTAATGGCGTGGTCACTGCATCTGCAGGTAATCATGCACAAGGTGTTGCCCTTGCGGCTCAAAAGCTTCACATTCAAGCAACCATCTTCATGCCGCTGGCCACGCCACGCATGAAACAGGTCGCGGTCAAGCAGCACGGCGGAAGTCATGTCGAGATCCGCCTGATCGGTGATACTTACGATGCTGCCAGCAGCGCAGCTCACGCTTACGCCAAACAGCATGACCTCACCTACATTCATGCCTACGACGATATGGCAGTGATGGCAGGTCAAGGCACGCTGGCCGATGAGATCGTGATGTCTGGTAAAGGTCCCTTTGATGTCGCTTTTTTGCAAGTCGGTGGTGGCGGCATGGCTGCTGCAACCGCAACTTGGTTGAAAATGCATTTCCCTAGCATCCGCATCATCGGCGTCGAAGGCGAACAGCAAGCATCCATGGCTGCTGCAATCGCAGCGGGGCACCCGGTAGAACTTGAGAAAGTCGACATCTTCTGTGACGGTACTGCCGTACGTAAAGTCGGCAAACTCACCCATCAAATTTGCACTGAGGTCGTAGATGAGTGGATGACTGTGAGTAACGATGAAGTCTCAGCTGCAATTCAGTTTTTATGGGAAAACCTTCGCTGCATTCCAGAACCATCAGGTGCGATGGGGATGGCTGGACTATTGAAGCGTCGAAAATCGCTGCAAGGTAAACGTGTGTTGAGCGTGCTCTGCGGTGCCAATATGGATTTTGAACAATTAGCCAACATCTCACGTCGCGCCGCCGTCGGCGCGGCGCGGCGGCGCTTTCTTCAAATTGGTATCCCAGAACAACCAGGCGCCATGTTTGGCCTGTTAGAGGCACTCCCCGAAACAGTCAACATTGTAGACTTCCAGTACGGCAAAACTGACACAGCCAAGGCCACACCGGTGATTGGATTTGATGTAGATGCGATGCAATTTAGTGTATTGATACAATCGCTACAGGACGGAGGCTATCCATTCACAGAAGTCACTTCGGAAACTGATGTCGCATTCCGCCTGATTCATTACGAGTCTAAATTATTACGCACTCCTTATTTCATTACCTTAGAGTTTCACGAACGCCCGGGTGCGCTCGCTGATTTTTTACGCGCCGTCAGTTCACATGCCAACCTCTGCTACTTTAACTATGTGTATTCCGGCGAACGCGTCGGCCGCGCACTACTCGGCTTCGAATTCAATACACCTAAACAACATGATCAATTCACAGACGTACTCAACGCAGCTCATGAGGCCTATCGCGCCTACGAACGCCTCTCTGAAACAACACAGCAGCGTATACTCGGATAGATTGCTTAAATAATAGAGATGGAAACGACACTACTTGTATTCTCGGCAGTCTTGCCGATATTCTTCGTGATCACCTCAGGGGTGTTGGCACGCAAACTTGGCTGGCTGGATATTGCAACCGACCGCAGCCTAATGAACCTAGTCGTCAACTTACTCTATCCCGCGCTTATCTTTAACATCATCTTGGGCAATGATGCACTGCGACAACCTTCCAATCTAATTCTGCCGCCTCTGGTCGGACTCACCACTGTCGTTGGTGGATTTGCACTAGCAATGCTGGTTGCGCGCAAGTTTCGGATCGGCAATCAAAAGGACTGTAATACCTTTGCATTTACGACCGGGATTTATAATTATGGCTACTTCCCCATCCCTATCATCGCGCTGCTGTTTGATCGCGAAACGATGGGCGTACTGCTAGTCCATAATCTCGGAGTTGAGATCGCCATGTGGGTGCTAGGCGTGGGTTTCATCCTTTCGCGCAACGACCCAAAATCAGTCTGGAAACGGGTCTTTAGTGGCCCCGTCATTGCCATATTGATTGCCGTCCCAATGAACTATTTCAAGATCGATCGACACCTCCCACACTTTGCGCTGGAGACTGTGAACATACTTGGACAGTGCGCAATCCCGCTCGCATTAATTCTGATAGGTGCGACTTTTGCGGATCTCTCACAAGGTGTTAAGCTGACAAATCGCTTGCAGATTCCGCTTGCCGCATC
>JAFMDL010000046.1 GCA_017857255.1 Puniceicoccaceae bacterium
AGTAAAATTTTCGTCGTCCGTAAATACGTGCAAGAGACCTTTAACTTGGGTATTGTTTGGGTGTTTCCACTCGCGGCATGGCTTGGCACCCTAGCATGGGTTGGTGGTCAAACGGGTGGCGTGCGCGTCGTCAGCTGGATCATCGCGGCAGTCATTATAGGGGCAGGTATTCTACCCGCGCTGTTCAACGTCGAACGCTACCAGAAAATTGCCGCCAAGGAAGGTGCAGGTAGCTTTAAAGATGCACTGCGGGCAATCGTTCGTAACAAGCCGCTGCTGATTGTCATTGGGGTGATCTGCACCTACTTATTCGCGATTATGGCGACCGCGAATCTCGCTTATTTTGTCAATGTCTACTACATCTATGAAGGCGACATACTCAAAGGCGCCAGTCTCGGCGGATTTGACGGCACCCTGCGCCTCTTGTTTGCCATCGCTGCAGCGGCGACCATTAGCAAAATCACTCAAAAAATCGACAAGCATGTGATTATGATGGCGTCGGTCAGCATTCTGATCATCGCGTTCATCGGTATCTATTTCACCACGATTCCTGGGCGACCATGGCTTTCGCTTACAATGAAACCGCTTGTCGCGATTGGTGAGTGTGGCTTCTGGGTATTAATCCTCTCGATGCGAGCCGACGTCTGCGATTGGGACGAATATAACACTGGCTCGCGTAGCGAGGGCTTGATTGCGGCGATTACCAATTGGTGCAACAAAATCGCTATGACCTTGGCCATCGCCATCTCAGGGTTCGCGCTGCAATATGTAATACAGTTTGATAGTAAGCTACCTGAATCAACCAAGGCCGCCATCGCCATTCAGTCCGAAATCGAATACAATCAGCTCTCCGACAGCGAAAAATATCTAGCCGAAGGCGAGGAGCCGATATCACTTGGCATGTACACCGATAATCTCGAGCGTCAGGCAGTGATGCAACAGCAGGCACCTGGCACCATGGAACGTATGCGCCTGCTGTATACACTGCCTCAAATAGTTGCCCTATTGGTTTGTCTGTTATTGTTAAGGCACTATCCGCTGACCAGGGACAAAATGATGGAAATTCGGCAAGAATTAGAACGCCGCCGCGGTGTGGCAGTCGAGTCGTAATGGCCGAAGCCATGCCTACGCTACTTCGCTTGCTGCTAATCACTCAATGACCAGCGGTATGCGCTTCAGCGCATCTGCTTTGAGTTGTTCGTCAAGTTGACGATACAATTCCAAGCGTTTCTTTTGATACTCATTCGACTGTAAGAATAGATTGCTCTGATTCTTCGAATTCCAAGTATTCCATAATTGGGCCAGTTGCTGACGAAGTTCAGGACGTGCATCGATCATGTTATCCGATTCATAAGGATCACTGAGCATATTAAACAATTCAGGTGGGTTACTGGAATAGCCCTCCTTGAGCATCTTCGCGGCGGGGGTGCGAACCGCCCACCCTGCTCCATCGCGTATGCGCCAAAAAAGCGCGGCATGTGGCGCATCGGCACGGGATCCATCCAAGAAAGGAATCAGATTCACGCCATCCAAAGAATGTCCACTGCTGTCACCTTCACCAAGCGCGACCGCCGTGGCTGCAATATCGAGTGATGAGACGGGGAACTCATAGACTTTACCGCGAGGCAAACCGTTGGGCCAGTGCATTAGGTAGGGTACGCGACAGCCACCTTCAAACAGGCTCCCCTTGCCTTTGCGCAGTGGTCCGTTGTCTGCCCAGTCCTCGTTGACGTAGCCCGCTTTGGGCGCCACACCACCATTATCAGAAAGGAAGAAAATAAGGGTATTGTCTAACTTCCCCGATTCTTTCAGCGCCTCGAGAACCATGCCGATACCTTGGTCCATCGAGTCAATCATCGCGAGATACACACGGCGGGCCCAAGGCTCGACGTGGCGGTATTTCTGAATTAGCTCATTAGGCGCTTCCAGTGGTGAGTGCGGTGCATTATAGGCGAGGTAAAGCAGAAAGGGTTCGCTGCCCTGTTTGACGAAAGCAGCCGCATCCCGACTCAGTGCAGTGGTTAGGTATTCATCGAACGCGCCAACTTGGTCGTTACGACTGAGCGGCAGCTTGCCACCTTCGTTGACGCTGTAGTTGAGAGTGCCGTTGGGTCCGTATAAATCTAGCTGCGTCGTCACGCTGTCAGGCCAATACGAATGACCACCGGAGAGAAAGCCGTAAAAGTGATCGAAGCCGCGTTGACTTGGGCGGAAAGGAAAAGAGGCGCCAAGGTGCCATTTACCAATGATCCCGGTGCGATACCCGACCGGTTTTAAACGCTCCGCAAAGGTCTTTTCCGTCAGTGGTAATCCTTGGTGCAAATCATAAGGTGAATAGGTGAAATTGGTTTCATTGCCAAATCGTGCTTGATAGCGCCCAGTAATCAGTCCCGAACGAGACGGCCCACAATAAGGGTGTGTGACATAACCATTTTTTAAAACCACTCCATTCGCAGCTAGACGATCCAAGTTCGGTGTCTGCACCACCTTAGAACCCGTGAAGCCGGTATCGGCATAGCCTAAATCATCCGCGAGAATAATCAGAATATTGGGACGTGTAGCGGCAGTCGTTTCTGCGTGACCCAATGTTGTGATCCCAAAAATGGTCAGGATTGAAGTCAGGATTACTTCACCAAAAATATGTGTAAATTGCTTCATGCTTCTATTCAAAGGGGTATGAATTAATAAAAAGTATCTACTACACACGGAATTTACTCTCTCTACATGTTACGGAAAGGCAACGGTGCGGTTGGGATTATTTCGCACCTTAATATAGTGCGCATGCATCGCCGCCACTTTTGACGCATACTCAGGATTATGAATCAAATTCCCCTGATCTGCTTCCTTTGGATTATTTGCCAAATTAAACAGTGCAATGGGTTCCATTTTACTCAGCTCCCAGTCAGACTGCATCACTAGCTTCCAATCACCTTGACGAAGCACAAGCTCACATTGCGCGCCTGCCTGCAGCAGCACTTCATCACGAGCCTGGAAGCTAGTATCTCCCTTAATTAATGGGTAAAAGCTATAAGAATCTTTTGCCTGAGACTCCAATAAACTGCCACCCACAATATCTGCAAGTGTCGCCAGAATATCTGTGCCATTGATCAACACATCGCTTCGCGAATTTGCTGGAATCACTCCGGGCCAAGTTACAATAAGCGGAACCAGATGCCCCCCCTCCCAAGGATGATTTTTGGTGCCGCGCACGATGCCACCATTCGACAAGTGACCCACCTTTTCTGCGACTGGATCCCACAATCCACCATTATCAGAGGTTAAAATGATGATCGTATCGTCATAAACATTGGCTGCTTTTAGTGCGGTCACGATTTTTTCAACTTCCCAGTCAAAAACTCGATTCATATCAGTATGGTGCGAAGGGGTCGATCCGCGGATCGGCTTCCCATCCAACTCAACGGGAGGAGTATGTGGCACGTGTACCGTCGGAGACCAATAACATAGGAAAAAAGGCTCTGCTTGCGAAGCACTGCGTTCGATGAATCCAGCTGCTTTTTCGGCTAAAATCTCATTAATTTTGTAGGTATCCCACTCAGAATCACCAGGGCCTGCGCCCTTGTCGGAGATAAAAAAAGGATCTTTCGCGGTCCTCTCGTCATAGTGGATAATTTCGGAATCAGGGCTGAATGGCGACCATATGCCATCTTCAAAGGCCATATAAATTGGGCCCTGAATACCTGTCGGCAAGGTATAATCATAATCAAACCCCAGATCTTGCGGCCCAAAATCTACCCATTTCGTCAGATCCACATCAAGGGGCTTCCCTGTGCGATCTTTTCCACGAAAAATCTCAGTCGTGCCTTTTTTATAAAAGTCACCTCCCAAATGCCATTTGCCAATAAACCCAGTGTTGTAACCGGCATTTTGGGCAACCAAACCGAGCGTAGTATCTCCCACAGCAATTGCTGTCGGCCTAAAAGTTCCCCACACGCCCCATGGTGCATAGGAGCGATAATTATAATTGCCGGTCATCACCGCATAGCGTGAGGGAGAGCAAAGTGCTGTCGGTGAATGCGCATCGCTAAACCAGAGCCCCTCATTAGCTAGTGCGTCCAGAGTCGGAGTCGGTGCCAATGCAGCTTGACCTGTGCGTTCTTCATATTGACGCCCAACATCGCCTAACCCGAAATCGTCAGCCATAATAAATACGATATTAGGTTGCGCTGCGCTGACGAAAGGCACCAAAGCCAAACTAAAAAGACAGGGAAATACAGTTATTATTTTCATAAATTACTTATGGTTAGAAGTTTATAATAATCTATTTTGAGCGAGTATACACCACACTAGCAGCATAACAGCGCATTAACTTTATACGTGCAATGTTATAACACTAAAGCCTACTTAAAATCAGCAGAATATGAATATGGGACTGAATGTCACTAACCATAACGGACTGCAGAAAGACCTATTTCTATCAAACCATACACCCTTAGAGTCAAACCTCGGACCCAGCAGACACAACGAAACCCGCTATTTCTAGCGGGTTTCTAAAATACTCAGGGAGGGATTTGAACCCTCACGCCCTTGCGAGCACCACGACCTGAACGTGGCGTGTCTACCGTTTCACCACCTGAGCAAAAAGTTGAAGTGGGCAGAAAATCCGCGGCGTTCGCCTCTGTCAATCTTCGGATACGACAAATTTAACGCGCCAACTTGGCAGGATCCACACAGCTCATCTAATCACTGACAGCATGCGAATTGATGTAGGCTGCGATATCTTTCATCGTCGCTTCATCCGGAACAGTCTTTGACATGGGCGCCATTTGCATGCCTTCGATGTCACGAGGATCTGCTCCACGAATACCTGCTTTATAGTTTTTAAGCTGTCGCACAATATACCAGTCTGGCAAATGCTGTAACGCTGGGCCGTTCATCATTTTATTACCCTCAGCATTCGCACCGTGACAAGCCTGACATAGCATATACGCGCCCTTCCCTTTAGCCGCATCGCCACCCAAGGTCGCAACGGGTGCTTTCTTTGGTAAGCCAGCAATGTACTCTGCCACTGCATCCATCGCAGCTTCATCTGCCAACGTCATGGACATCGGCCGCATCTGCATGCCGTAAATGTCCTCAGGATGGGAACCACGTATGCCGTCTTTAAACTTCTGCAATTGACGCTTCAAATACCACGGCTCTTGCCCAGCCAGTGCCGGTGAGTTAAGCGCTGCATTGCCTTCTCCCTCACTTCCGTGGCAAGTCGCGCAAATCTGGTACGCTTGCTTACCCGCAGAAGCAGACTCAATCGGCTCACTGGCGCCCGCGTCTGCTTGCGTTTCGGCTTCAGATACTTCACTGTGCGTATCAGCTTGTCCGGAGCTACTGAAGGCGGACTTGAGCGGTAAAATTAACAGGGCTGACAACAGGCCTAGAAAGAATAGAAAATTAAAACCAACAAGAAGCGAGCAAAGCGACTCATCAGCGGTACGGTTTGAAAGATCGTTATCTGATTTCATTTAGCAGACATAGATAGATCGGCCATAAATTCATGTCAATTCACCATAATTTCAATTAATGCAGCGTATAACCACTAGTAGCGTTACTAACATCATAGGCACGTATTCGATTGCCCTCTCCCAGTTTTGGCGATCATAGCATACCAAATAGCTCTTTTATTATGACCACTGAAGAACGCCTTAACCTTTACTTAAATCAAAGCCCACAGATCGACGCAACTGCCTATGTGACGAATGACGCAGTGCTGCTTGGTGCAGTCACCATTGCGGCGCAGGCTAGTGTTTGGCATGGTTGCGTATTACGAGGCGATATCAATACTATCGAAGTTGGTCGGGGCTCTAATGTCCAAGATGGTACAGTCATTCACTTGGCGGATGATCATGGCGTCAAAATTGGCGAATTTACGACCATCGGTCATATGGCAATGATACATGCCTGCACCATTGGAGACGAATGCCTGATTGGTATGAGCAGCACCATTTTGGATGGCGCAGTCATCGGCGACCAATCTATAGTAGGTGCAGGTGCACTGGTCACAAAAGGAACCATCGTGCCGCCCGGATCACTCGTACTGGGCGCTCCCGCTAAAGTGATACGCCCGCTCACTAACGAGGAACGCGTGGGACTCAAAGCGATGGCAGATAAATATGTAACTGTCGCTGCTCATCATAAGTTGCGCCAAATAAACAAGGGTTAAAAAGTCCATCTGATTGATGCAGTGCTCTTGCAATCAGGCCTAATTTGCCTCCGTTATTCTTTGTCGGAGCAGTGCTCGCAATACCAATTGCTTGGACACTAAATCGAACGCTCAATAAGGGCCGCAAGCCAGAATCGTTTGTAATAGAGTTACCGCATTACCGAGTCCCCCAAGTCCAGCTTAGCTTCTTCCGTATGTATGAAAGAAGTAAGCAATTCGCGATACGGGCGGGCACAGTCATCTTTGCGATGAGAATTATTCTATGAGGGTGGCTCTACTGCCCCCGCTCTGCTGAAGTTGCTGTCATCGCTGACGACTTTGGCTATGCGCAGACCGACGATACAGATTCATTAGAGTACGAAGAGTCGAAGCACGGGAAACTAACAGGCAAGCCTTTGTTTAATATACCCGTAGCACTTTCGAGCATGGTTTTTCACGCTCTGTATACTATGCGGAGCAACACTGGCAGTCATCGGCAAAGAGCTTAATTGACGTTGGGTCCTTGCTAGCTTCTTCACGCTTACAGGAACTACTAGGGTCGCTGCTCTGTTGACCTAACAAATAGCAATGCTGTTTGTGTAATTGTAATAAGTAGTTAGGGTATCTTAAAGCCCATTGCCGATGGAGTCCTTAGAAATCACATTGATCAGTCTTATCTTAATGTGTGCCCTCGCATACTTATATCGGGTCTTCTTTAATAAAAAGAGCAGCGGTTCAGGTTGTGGTTGCAGCAGAGCGAGCTGCAAAGTGCCCAAACCGACTATCGTTAATCAATAAATTCACCTTATACCAAGCACAAGGAGGCAATATGATCCCCAAAGAGTTAGTCGATTCCTGCCATAAAGTGGTCAACGCTGGCGTCAACGAATTAGATCTGCCCATTGGAATCGTAAGCCACATTTACAACGGGCTCTATGAAATCATTGCCATCAATAGTGAAATGGGAGCATTTATCCACGGTGCAGTATTTCCCCTTGAGCAGACATACTGTAGAGACGTTTACCACACAGACAAAACCATTGCCATCACTGAAATCGGCAATGTCGTAGGTCTGCAACTGCACCCCTTATACGTCTCTATCCCCTTAGAAGCTTATATTAGCGCCCCGATCCACCATGGTGATGAGGTATGGGGGACGATTAATTTTACCTCAACGGCGCTACACCGTCCCTTTAGTGAAGCAGATATTCAACGCGTCCAACAGTATGCAATGCAAATCAGCGGGTTCATTCAAGAGGCCGCAGTCATCTCTCGAGCGCCTTGGGATGTCTAACTACTTTGTCACTCTTATTTCTCGGAATCCAACAGGATCTTATATTCGACTGAATCGACCAATGCACGCCAAGTAGCTTCGATAATATTATCACTCGCTCCAACCGTGCCCCATGTGGCATGACCATCAGTCGATTCAATCAAGACCCGCGTAATCGCATCGGAGCCATGCTCGGTCTCGAGGATGCGTACCTTGTAGTCAATCAATTCGACTGCCATGATCTCAGGGAAAACCGGTGCGATTGCTTTGCGCAAGGCATGATCTAGTGCCCCCACTGGACCACTGGCTTCAGCCACGGTGTGATGTATCTCTTCACCGATCTTTACTTGAACAGTAGCTTCAGAAATCACCCGATTCAACGCCGGCTGATGGCTCACCATAACGCGATAGCCAACTAATCCGAAATCCTCTTTCTTGCCCTTCAGGAAACGATTAAGCAGTAACTTAAAAGACGCATCGGCCGCTTCATATTCGTAGCCCTTAAACTCGAGCTCTTTTAGCTCGCCTAAAAACGCTTTGAGCTCTGGTGAGCGAGCATCGAGATCCACGCCAATTTCCTTGGCCTTCATCATGACACTACTACGCCCCGACATATCCGAAACCAACACACGCGTACGATTGCCTACCAATTCTGGAGCGATGTGCTCGTAGCTATGCTTGACCTTGGCAGCGGCATCGGCGTGCACTCCTCCTTTATGGGCAAACGAACTAGTGCCTACAAAAGGCTGTGTTGCATCTGATGCACGGTTCGCCATCTCATCGACAAATAAAGAAAGATCACGTAGCTTGCTGAGATTGGACGCACAATTAAGCTGCGCATCCATTTTCAAAATCAAATTTGGAATAATGGTACTGAGGTTCGCATTCCCATTACGCTCACCAAATCCATTCATAGTGCCTTGGATCAATGATGCTCCAGACTCAATGCCAGCAAGCGAGAGTGCCACTCCTAGTCCTGAGTCATTATGGCAATGCACCCCCACAGGCGTGTTCGGGAAATGTGCGATGATCTTGCTGACAATTGCCTGCATCTCGCTTACCAGCATACCACCATTGGTATCACAAAGCGTTAAATTAATGGCGCCACCGCGCTGTGCCGCTTCCAATGTTTGAAGCGCGTACTCAGGATTGTCACAGTAGCCATCGAAAAAATGCTCTGCATCGTAGATTACTTCACGCCCGTTTTGTGTCAGAAAGCGCACAGAATCTTCGATCATCTTAAGATTCTCTTCCGCGGTAGTGCGGATGATCTCAGTGACGTGCAACAGCCAAGTCTTACCAAAGATGGTGACCACTGGTGTCTCCGCATCGAGCAGCAACTGTAGCTGAGGATCCTCCTCCGCAGATAAGCTCGCACGGCGAGTCGAACCAAACGCAGCGATCTTTGCATGCTGTAGCTTAAGTTGCTTCGCTTCGTCAAAAAAAGCCATATCTCGAGGGTTTGAGCCCGGCCAACCACCTTCGATATAATCCACGCCAAATTGGTCCAACTTCTCGGCCACACGGATCTTAGCCGCTACGGTAAAGGATACCCCTTCGCCCTGCGTGCCATCGCGGAGGGTCGTGTCGTAGATTTTTAATGAGTCTGTCATCAGTCTGAACAATTTGGAAAACAGAGGAAAACAAAGACTTCCCGGCAGTTGCGCAAACCAAAACAAACACGATTCACATCTACGCCACACTAAGCCAGCTCATCGACGTAAACAGAATCGCCACAGATCACGCCTACTTGCGCGCACCTATCGCGATACGGCTCAAATGTTGGCCAAAGGCACGCATGACCATCAAGTGTGCCAACGCTTGTGTATTTGCATACAACCACCACGGCAGTGTCGGTGCAAAACCATGAATCGATGCAACCACACAATTTCGTGATTTCACCACTCGAAACTCCAAGCGGCCTGGTGGATCAACGCGCCGAGATAAACAACCACCGGTAATATAGAATGCACATCGCTCTGCATCTTCACTAAAAGGAGTCGGCGTCAGCTCTAGTAAACACAGCTTCACTCCACCTACTAGAAAACGCACAACCCCCTGCTCATTGGTATCCACGCTTAAAAGCCCTCGAAAACGGCGACTCAACCACAAGCCATATTCGCGAGTCACAGTCGCGGCAGTCCATTCATCTGAATACGCCATACGCTGCACAGAGCGCACACGACGCGCACGCTTGATGACTCGCTTATCAGCCAACTGTGTCTGGCTGCGTGGGTTTGGTCGAGGTCGCCCCGCTGCATCCACTGCCTTGGCAAACGACTCCTCGAAGCTAATGAAGTCGCCCGCCATACAATCCAGCAGCGGATTCGGCTTCGCTTTTAAATCATGCTGCAAGCTCTCTTGTAACGGTCCCACTAGCGTCGTCGCTACGCCACCAAATAACGCCACCCAATGCTTCGAAAACGCAAAACAATTTACTGGTAAATCAAAGGCTCTGACTGGACGGTTCAACAAGGCACCTGTTTTAAATATCAGCTCCCTGTAAGACATCGGGGTATGTCCTCCTAAATCATAGATACCACCAGCAAACGATGCCTCTTCTAAACATAAGCGAAATGCCTGACAGACATTTAAAATATCAACGGTATGCGTCATCGAACCAGTCCACGCTGGCAAGAGCATGATTGGCAGGCGGCGCACCAAGTTAATCAACATCGAAAATGACGAGCCTCCAGAACCAAAAATTAAGCCTGCGCGTAACACCGTCACGGTCACTGAGCGAGACCGCAAAACCTCCTCCACCTCGCGCCGACTTCGTAAATGCGGCGATAGCCCCTCATCATCATCCGGCAACAGACCGCTCAAGTAGATAATATGCTTTACCCCTGCCGCTTCAGCAGCCCGCACAAAATTGTCCGCCAGCAATAAATCAGTATCTTCAAAATCGCTTTGCATCAATCGACTCGAAGGAGCCATTGAATGGACCAAATAAAATGCATACTCACAACCTTCCAAGGCATTTGTCACTTGTGGCAATGAATACAGGTCGCACTGCCGCCACTGGGTGCCGCTATCATGCGCATTCTGCTCAACCGCGCTGGCGCTGCGCGACAGGGCTCGAAATTCAAATACATCAGCCAACTCCGCACGTAGGTGTGTGCCCACAAAACCACTCGCTCCAGAGACGGCGACTAGCGGCTTATGTGTTGTTTCAGAATTTAGCACGATCAAGATGAAATTATATAATGCCTCCGATCCACATGGCTCTGCAAGGCAATCAAGGACAAGTATTACTTCGTTTCACAACTCGGTCGTACTAATCACTTATTTTTAAAATTAGAACATTTTGCCGTTAATACAAGCAGAGTCATGTAGTGCATATTATAAAACCTGCTATTTTAAACGAGTGAATGGGATGTGGAGCAATATAATCAAGCGCTCAAAATGCGGGGAACCCAGAGCGTCTCACCATAGCCGTCCATAAAAGTTTCCCTTACAGAGGTAAAAATCCACTATTTTCTAGCCTTGCAGTAATTAAAATGAGCCCTAATCTCCGCCTCTTTTTTGGATCTCTGTGGGCATTTCTCGCGTCTCCAAAGCCCTTCAGTTCAAATAGAAAACACAACTCTAAATAAATCAGATAAGATCATGACCGACCTATCAAAATACAGAAACATTGGTATCTTCGCACACGTGGATGCTGGTAAAACAACGACAACCGAGCGTATTTTGAAGCTCACTGGTAAAATCCACAAGTTGGGCGAAGTGCACGATGGTGCGGCGACGACTGACTTCATGGAACAAGAGCAAGAGCGTGGCATCACCATCCAGTCTGCAGCGACGACTTGCTTCTGGCCTGGTTCTGAGCAGCAATATGATTCGCACCGCTTCAACATCATTGATACGCCTGGGCACGTGGATTTCACGGTTGAAGTGTATCGCTCATTGAAGGTACTCGACGGTGGCGTCGGTGTTTTCTGTGGTTCGGGTGGTGTGGAGCCTCAGTCTGAGACTAACTGGCGCTACGCTAATGACTCTGAAGTTGCACGTTTGATCTATGTCAACAAGCTCGACCGTATCGGCGCTGATTTCTACAAAGTAGTCGACCAAGTCAAAAACATCCTAGGTGCAAATCCACTCGTCATGGTGCTCCCAATCGGCATCGAAAGCGAACTCCAGGGTGTCGTTGATCTGCTCACACGGACAGCATGGGTATGGGATGAAACAGGAGATCCTATGGCGTATAAAAAGCTAGAGGTTCCTGCAGACATGGTCGACAAGGTCGAAGAATACCGAGAGGCACTTATTGAAACTGCTGTTGAGCAAGACGAAGAGGCAATGGAAGCCTATTTGGAAGGTAACGAGCCAAGTCTTGAGACACTTAAGAAGTGCATCCGCAAAGGCACCATCAATCTCGACTTCTTCCCTACTTACTGTGGTTCATCCTTCAAAAACAAGGGTGTGCAAAACGTTCTCGACGCAGTCATCGATTACTTACCCTCTCCAACCGAGGTCAAGCCTCAGCCTGAAGTGAATGCTGAAGGTGAAGAAACCGGTGAATTTGCGACTGTTGATGTCAACAAACCACTCCGTGCACTTGCATTCAAGATCATGGACGACAAATATGGCGCACTGACTTTCACCCGAATTTACTCGGGTAAGCTTGCCAAGGGTACCAGCGTCCTCAACACCTTCACTGGTAAGACAGAGCGCATTGGCCGCATCATCGAAATGCACGCTGACGAGCGCACTGAAGTTGATTCTGCTCAAGCAGGCGACATCGTTGCCCTCTTGGGTATGAAGTCCGTGCAAACAGGTCACACACTCTGTGACCCAGCTCACCCAGCGACACTCGAGCCGATGGTATTCCCAGAGCCGGTCATCTCCATCGCCATTAAGCCGAAGGATCAAGGTAACGCTGAGAAAATGGGTACTGCGATTGGTAAGATGGTCGCCGAGGACCCGACTTTCATCGTTGAAACAGACGAAGACTCAGGCGAAACCATTCTTAAGGGCATGGGCGAACTTCACCTCGATATTAAAGTCGACATCCTGAAGCGCACCTATGGCGTTGAGGCTATCATCGGGAAGCCACAAGTTGCCTACCGTGAGGGCGTCACACAAACCGTTTCCGACACATACACACACAAGAAGCAATCCGGTGGTTCTGGACAGTTCGCTAAGATTGAATACACCATTGAGCCGCTTGAGCCTGGTTCAGGCTTCGAGTTCGAGTCTAAGGTTGTTGGTGGTAATGTACCCCGCGAGTTCTGGCCAGCAGTTGAAAAGGGCTTTAAGACATCCACCGAAAAAGGTGTGCTTGCGGGCTACCCTTGCTTGGACTTCAAAGTCACCCTCGATGATGGTGCATTCCACGCGGTTGACTCTTCGGCGGTGGCCTTCGAAATCGCTTCTAGAGCTGCCTATCGCCAATCGATGCCTAAGGCGGGTGCTGAAATCCTTGAGCCCATCATGAAACTCGACGTTTTCTGTACGGAAGACAAAATGGGGGACGTGATAGGCGACATGAATCGTCGTCGTGGTATGATCAAGACTCAAGAGCCTACCAACAATGGCGGTATTCGCATTAAGGCTGACGCACCATTATCCGAAATGTTCGGCTACATCGGTGCGCTCCGCACAATGACATCGGGTCGCGGTCAGTTCTCCATGGAGTTCTCCCACTATGCTTCCACTCCTCGTAACGTTGCTGAACAAGTCATCAAGGAAGCTGAAGAGCGCGAAGCTGCAAAGCGTAAGTAATACGTTGCACTGAGACTTGAAGATAGAGGGTTGAAACCTGAGGGTAGAGACGGATGATCACTAGTCCTATTTAAACCAAGTCCCCGACTCGAGAGAGCGGGGACTTTTTTTGTATTTACCAGTCGGCTGAAGAGCTCGCACTAAAATGCAGTCAAATACCTTCATTCAAAGTTGGACGTCCCACCATCGATGTTCCAACTTCGCATGAATGCTAACATCAATTATCACTCACCCGGGCGGAGCCCATAAAGACGACTTTCTCGCGTGCGCAGTACTGCTCACAGAATCACCGGTAAGGATCGAGCGGCGAGAGCCCACCGAAGCAGATCTAGCCGACACTAACACTGCCGTGCTTGATGTCGGGGGCGAGCACGCCCCTGAACGTAATAACTTTGATCACCACCAATTTCCGCGCGATATGGTACCGACTTGTGCCCTGTCGCTCGTGCTACAACACCTTGGCATCTACGAAGACTCTAAAGAATTCTGTAGCTGGCTAGAAGTCGCGGAATGGTTCGACTGCCGCGGACCAAATGACACCGCTGAATGGCTCGGCATGGAACGTGACACCTTGGGTAAACTAAACTCACCCTTGGACATCACCATTCTACGGCGCTTCGCCAGCCAAACCGAACATAAGCCTGGAGAACCGATTTGGGAGATCATGCACATGATCGGGCAAGATCTGGTCAACTATGTGTGCAACCTACGCAGCCGCTTGGACTTTGTGGCGCAACATGCCGAAGTCTGGGAACTTGATGGCTTCAAGGCACTCTTCATGCCACGCACCGAACCACTGCCAGATGAAGCCTCCTCTGGCCTAGGTTATCATGTCCAACATCTCGGACTTGAAGAAGAGATCTTAGCACTGGTCTACCCCGACAGCCGCGGCCAAGGATATGGAATGCGCCGATTCAGCGACGACCAACGTATGGAATTCACCAAACTCGACGGTCAACCCGACGTGCATTTCACCCACGCTCGTGGCTTTATCGCCAAGACCTCATGCGCGGATATTGAGCGCTTAAAGTCACTCCTGCAATCTGCCTATATTGAATAACGGTGTTCATCTCATGCCCTTGTATCTGGTTTAGTAGTCGCCAAAAGCATGAAAGCAAAAAAACGGGGCTCATTGCTGAGCCCCGCGAAAATTAATACTGTAGTTAGTAGCGACTACCAGCCACCGCGACCGCCACGATCACCGCCACGATCACCACCGCGACCACCACGGTCACCGCCGCGTCCGCCACGGTCACCACCGCGACCACCGCCGCCGTAACCACCGCCGCCGTTGCCGCCACGACCACCGCCGTAACCACCACCGCCACCGCCACCGCCACGTGGGCGGTCTTCGCGTGGACGTGCTTCATTGATCGCAAGATTACGACCCATAAATTCTTCGCCATTGAGCGCTTCGATTGCTGCATCCATAGCAGACTTCTCTTCCATGGTCACGAAAGCGAAGCCACGAGGGCGGCCAGATTCACGATCTTTCACGATGAATACATCGCTCACTGCACCATGCGCTTCGAAAAGTGCTTGGAGTTCTTCTTGGGTTACATCGTAGGACAAGTTGCCTACATACATTTTTGCATCCATTATGTGTTCCTTTTCTTTATCTTTATTTGGGCTATCCCACTGCTTCTTTGCTTTTGAGTGTCCGCTATCGGACTGGATCACCTAACTGAATACTTTCGTCTCACCCTGATGACTACTCACGCTCTGAATGTTAACATGTGTTCTAGTCAGGTGCCCTTATTTACTATTTCTAGGAAAAAGCAAGCAGTCATTAGCGATGTAATGCAATTGAACTAAAACTGAAATAACGCAGTTAAAATAATATAAATTTTAATCACAATCATCACGCAAAAATTTATAATTTCATTATCACAATGGTCACATTAACGCGCGAACCGAATAAATAAATAAA
>JAFMDL010000047.1 GCA_017857255.1 Puniceicoccaceae bacterium
TTATCGCCAGTATTATGACCCCATCCTTCTAATGAAGGATGGGGTCTTTTTGTGGGGTTCTCCACCGGATCCGTGCGCAAGGCATTGATGCATGTTGAAGACGGTCAATCTTCCCCGACAGATTAGGCGTTCCATTCGGTCCGAAGTGGTATCTCCCCGGCAAATCGTCGATTTGCGGGAAAGGCGGTGCCCGGCTATGTGGCCAGGATGAATGAAATAATCAGCGGATTTTAGATCCGAAGAACTCGCTACGAGTGGCATGACCGTCTGCTGAAATATTCTTACGTTGAAATACAGTAATGACGGTTCGCGCGAGAATTTTCAGGTCTAGCCATAGGCTGTGATGCTCAACATACCAAAGGTCTAGCTCGAATTGCCGCTCCCAGCTGAGTCCATTGCGACCGTTGACTTGTGCCCAGCCTGTAATGCCAGGGCGAATATTGTGGCGCTGGTTTTGGCGCGGTGTATAGCGCTCGAGATAATGGATTGGAAGTGGGCGAGGCCCAACTAGGCTCATTTCGCCGCGCAGTACATTCCAGAGCTCTGGTAATTCGTCGAGACTCGTAGACCGTAAGAATTTCCCCCAGGGGGTGAGCCGATCTGCATCACTGCCACCATCATTAAGCATCGTGCGGAATTTCAGGATTGAAAGTGATTGTCCTTTTAATCCAGCTCTATCCTGTCGAAAGAAAATAGGCTTACCCATGAGTGTGAGTTGTAAGAGGCACAAACAGGCGAGTGGAGCCCAGAGTACACTCAGCAGAAACAAAGTGCCTAGTATGTCAAAGAGCCGCTTCATGTTGATAAGCTTTAAAATAGTAATAAGGTTTTGAAATAGTGATCGATATCACTATCTATTCAACGCAGCATCAGTCAAACCTACCTTTGACAGCATCTGCCCTTGATGCAAGCGTTTCGCCGCATACAACCTACACACTATTATGACAATGATTCTTGATGGAAACCAACGTACTTACTCACCATTCAGCTTAACGCGCTTATTGACGACGTGTTTTGGAACTGGCACGGGAGAGCGGGTATGCATTTTGATCGATTTACCAAATCCTGCTGATATTGAAGACCTTAAGTTCCTGAAGGACGAGACATTGTCGATTCAGAATTATGGGTATGAGACCTTCTTTAAAGGATTTAAGGAAGGCGGCTTGACTTCAATGAATTGGGTCGGTGGTGAGATGTATGCCTACAAAGAAACGGGTGGTAGCAACCTTGATATGCAAGATGAATGCTATGATGTCGCAGGCAATAAGCTCAGCTTGGATAAAGATATTTATACTAAATATGACATCATCCTGACAGTTTCCACTTTTTCAGCAACCGCACCTTTGACTGCTAAATGTAAGGAATTTGGCTTCCGAGGCGCGACTTTGCACGGACTGAATCAGATTATTTTGGATACAGGTTTGGCGGTGGATTACGATATTGTCAGTGAAGAAGCAGAGCGCATGCGGCAAGGCCTAACTCAGGCCGATCGCTTCGAAATTGATTTTGAGGTCGAGAGTAAAATCTATACATTAATTTTGCACACGAACGGACAGGAGGCTCAAAAAAGTCATGGCCTATGTCCCCCAGGTAAGCCAGATGTGGCAAATCTTCCCGCGGGGGAAGTCTATTTTGTGCCAGAATGCGCAGAGGGTGTGTTTCCGTTTAAATATGACGAAAGCACCATCGGGTTGTTACATGTTAAGGAGGGTAAAATATTTAAGTCGCAATTCGTATACGGTGATTATGCCGAAATCGAGGATCATAATCGTCGACTACAGGATGATCCGATGATTGGTGCGCTCGGAGAGCTCGGCTTTGGCACTCAGGTGCTGCCTTTTTCTGGGCGTGATATTCAGGACGAAAAAATCCTTGGTACTATTCATGTGGCTACTGGGCGCGATGACCACTTAGGCGGCAAGATTACCCCGGATTTATTCAAAAAACATGAGAATGCCTCGCATGATGATGTACTCTATGCGCCTCACAAAACTCCAGAGATACGCTTACCTGAAGCTCGCATGGTTAAAAATGGCGAGACGACCGTACTGATACGTAATTATAAACCGTCAGAATTTATTGTTGGGCTATTTGAGGAGAGTGAATGACGTTGGAGTCGTTGATCGGTGGTTGTGTTCTGATTTGACACGAGTTTAGGTTTACAAGTCTACAGAGTTGATTAACATTACAAAAATTTGTTGATCCTATGTAGGTGGTGTATTTTGTAGTTGCTCCTCTAAAATTTAAACCCGAGTCATATAATTTATGCAGCTACCATTCGACTGGAACCGAATCTTTTTCACTGCCTTGAGCCGAGGCGTCATCACACTCATTAGTTTAGTTAGCCTAGCCGGCTGTAAATTTGCGGGGGTTGATTATGAACCACCTCAAGTTGATTTGCCGGATGCTTGGAACGCGCGTATTGTATCCTCACAAGCAGGTTTGCTTGCAGTGGATAAATGGTGGGAACGTTTTGAAGATGAGACCCTAGACGCACTGATAGATACTGCGATTGATGAAAACAGAAGCTTGGCAATCGCATATGAACGTGTGGTGCAAGCCCGACTGGCGCGCACAATTTCTAATTCTGGGCTTTTTCCCAAAATTGGCGGAACAGGAGGCTTTAGTCGCGAGCGCACGAGTGAAAATGTCGGCCTTTCAGCGAGCGCAGGTGGAGGCGCGACCAATTCGTTTTATTCTGTAGGTACGGTTCTGACTTGGGAGCTTGATTTGCTCGGAGGTGTGCGTCGTTCGATTGAGTCAGCAGATGCAAGTTTGCAGGCGACGGAGGAGAATTACCGTGACTTTATGGTGTTGCTCATCTCTGAAGTGGCGCGCAGTTATTTAGACATTTGTACGCTGGAGGAGCGCATCAAACTGGCGCGACAAAATACTGAGAATCAGAAAGGTTCACTGAAATTAGCAAATGATCGGTTTGACGCAGGACTGGTGCCGCGACAGGATATAACTCAAGCTCAAACGAACCTCGCTGATACTCAGGCCTTTTTACCACAACTACGACAGCAGCGAATCGCGACCCTCAACCGGTTATCAATTTTGCTTGGAGGATATGCTGCTGAAACTGAACAGTTAATCGGTCAGCATAAAGTTATTCCAATGCCGCCAGAGGGTAGCGAAATTGAGACGCCCGCAGACGTGCTGCGCGCGCGACCAGACGTGCGTGCTGCAGAGCGACAGTTGGCAGCTCAAACGGCGCGCATCGGAGTCGCTGAAGCCGATCTTTATCCTCGGTTTGCCTTGAATGGTAATCTCACGCTCCTAGCCAATGAGAGTGGAGATGTCTTTGAGACGGGCTCCCGAGCCTATGGCTTTGGGCCAGCATTCCGCTGGAACTTGTTTAACATGGGCCGTGTACGCAGCTTAATTGACATTGAAGAGTCGAGGACGCGTGAGGCTTATTTAGCGTATGAAAATACAGTCCTAGAAGCGGTACAAGAAGTGGAAACTTCGATGAGTGCGATTGCCAATGAGCGAGACCGTCTGGTTTCTGTGAAGCTCGGCGCGGAGTCAGCCAAGGAGACCGTATTCTTGGTCAAAGAGAACTATTCAAAGGGCTTGGTTGATTTTCAAAATGTGTTGGATGCAGAGCGCACCGCCACTCGGGTTGAAGATAACTACGCAGTGAGCCAAGGATTAATTGCGAAGGCATACGTCTCCTTGTACAGTGCGCTAGGTGGCGGTTTCTCAGAGGAGTCTATCCAGTCGGCTCTAAAAAAGTAACATAGTTTATAGCATTATGAATAATTACAGGAAAAATGGGTTTAAATTGGCCGGAACCACTTGGGCACTTTCATCAGCGTCACTGCTCAGCTGTCTTCTGGTTACTGGTTGTGGTTCACAAGATACACCTCAGCCGCCAGCACCTCCTGCCGTCACGGTGGCTAAGCCAGAATTACGCGAAGTAAGCGTATATAAAAACTATCCAGCCACGTTGCAGGGGGTTTCTGAGATTGATATCCGTGCGCGAGTTAGTGGTTATTTACAGCAGACCAATTTCAATGAAGGCACTTTGGTTGAGAAGGGTGACCTGCTCTTTACTATCGAGCAAGACCCCTATCAGCTGGCAGTCGAATCCGCCCAAGCTGATTTGGAGCGCGCCGAAGCTGGCCGCGAATTGGCGCAGACTCGAAAGCGCAGACTCGAACAAGCCTTGCAGAGTCATTCTGTCTCTGAAGTTGAAGTTGACATTGCTGCTGCTGAGCTAGCTCAGGCTACTGCCTCTGTCAGCCAAGCACAGGCGAACCTTAAAAATGCGCATCTAGATTTAAGCTACACAACTGTACATGCGCCAATTAATGGGCGTATCTCGCTGGCTGAAGTGAGCGATGAGAATCTGGTTGGATATTCGGAACCAACCGTGATCACCACCATTGTCGATGATTCAGTCATAGAGGCTTACTTTGAAGTTCCAGAACGTGAAGTGATCAAATTTCTACGCCACCGCTCGGAGAAAAAAGAGGGTGAGTCTTTCAGGGAGCTAGAGATAAAGTTAAAGCTGGCTGACCGATCATTGTATCCGCTGACAGGTAATATTGACTTCATAGACAATAAGGTGGACGCGATGACACGTACAATTCGAGTGCGTGCTGTTTTTGACAACAGTAAGTTTGCACTCGCTTCAGGCATGTATGCATCGGTACAGGTGCCTGTTGCTCCAGATCAGAATAATCCGACGGAAACACGTGCTATTTTAGTCCCCGCAGCGGTAATTATGAGAGATATCGGTGGCAGTTATGTTTGGGTTGTGGACGAAGCGAATATTGTTCATCGCCGTTCGGTTGATGTGGGTGATACTATCGTGAAGCCAGCAGAAGGGGGTCAGCATGCGGTTCGCCAGACAATCATACTGAATGGTCTTAAAGTTGAAGATACGATTATCATCTCGGGTTTACAGCGTGCGCGTGATGGTGCGCCTGTGACGCCTAAGACTAAGTAATCGTTAGAGACGTCGCTGTTATGCTTAGTTTATTTTTTATTCGTCGACCAATCTTCGCCGCAGTCATTTCGATTGTGATTGTTGTTTTGGGTATCGTTTCTTTGGTGAAACTTCCAATCGCGCGTTACCCCGACCTCGCACCCCCTACGATTTCGGTGAGTGCAAGCTATCCAGGCGCTGATGCAGCAACTGTTGCAGATACTGTCGCGGCAACGATCGAGAAGCAGGTCAATGGAGTAGAAGACATGATATATATGTCTTCGGTCAGCGCGAATGATGGCAGCATGAATTTGACTGTCACTTTCGAGTCAGGTGTGGATTTGGATACAGCCAATGTTCTGGTGCAAAATCGTGTAGCGCTTGCCGAACCGCGTTTACCAGAGGAAGTCAAACGAACTGGGGTTTCAGTCAAGAAGAAGTCGACCGACATTGTGATGTTCATCACATTGACATCACCGGAAGGCACATATGACGCAGCCTATCTTTCGAACTTTGCCAATCTTCGTATTCGCGATGAATTGCTTAGAGTTGGCGGAGTTGGCGATGCGCTGGTATGGGGTGTGGGCGAATTCAGTATGCGAATTTGGTTGGACCCGGATCAGTTACGAGTGCGTAACCTGTCTGCCACTGAAGTGGTGAATGCCATTCGCGAGCAAAATGTGCAAGTTGCCGCAGGTCGTGTCGGTGCTGCGCCTGCGCCTAATGGCACTGCTTTTGAATATGTTTTGAGTGCGCATGGCCGTCTCATCGAAATTAAAGAATTTGAGAATATAATCGTAGCGACTGGAGAGGATGGCCGTATCATCAGGATCGGTGATGTGGCACGTGTTGAGTTGGGATCGGATGTTTACAACTTCAACTCCAAGTTAAATGGCACAGCTGCTACAGCGATCGCAATTTATCAGATTCCTGGATCGAATCTGATGGATGTTGCCGATGGTGTGGCGCAAGCCTTAGAGCGTTTATCAGCATCTTTCCCAAATGATGTCGAATATAAGGTTGTTTATGACTCCACGTGGGTAGTGGATGCATCGATTAAAGAAGTGATCATTACTTTGATTGCTACGGTGATTCTAGTTGTGCTGACAGTTTATTTGTTTTTGCAGAACTTCCGCGCGACACTGATACCCACGATTACAATCCCTGTGGCGTTGATCGGCACCTTTTCGATTTTATTAGCATTCGGATTTTCGCTCAACATTTTGACTCTGTTCGGCTTAGTGCTGGTGATCGGGATCGTGGTAGATGACGCAATTTTGGTCGTTGAAAATACATTTGTACACTTGGACAAAGGACTCAGTGGTAAGGAGGCAGCAGAGGAGTGTATGAAGGAAGTCACTGGTCCTGTCATCGCAACCACTTTGGTACTACTCGCGGTGTTTATCCCGACTGCCATGATGAGTGGGATTACTGGTACGATGTTTAAGCAATTTGCGATTACTATTTCGATAGCGACGGTATTCTCTTCGATTAATGCACTTACTCTAGCTCCGGCTTTGTGCGGGGTGCTCCTCAAGCCAGGGCAAGCTAAACCACGTGGTTTATTTAAGCTTTTCAATGTATCGGTTCAGGCTTCGAATAAGTTCTACCAAGGTTTGGTGCGCATGGCTCTCAAAAGCGCGATCATCGGTCTATGTATTTTTGGCGCAGTGATCTATTTCTCAGGAAAGGGCATGGGGAGTTTGCCGACCGGCTTTGTGCCTCAAGAAGATGAGGGCTATTGCATGGTGGCAGTACAGCTTCCCGATGGTGCGACCCTAGAGCGCACGAATGCGGTCATGGAAGATGTGCAAAAAATTGTTAGTGCGACTCCTGGTGTGGTCGATTGTCTAGCAATTTCGGGTTATTCATTGATTGATGGTGCAGCTGGTGTGAATGCTGGTTTTTGCTTGGCTGTATTTGATCATTGGGACGAGCGGCCAACGCCTGAGCTCCATCAGTCAGGGATCCTTGCGGCAATGCAGAGACAGTTTGGCTCCATACAAGAAGCTATGGTATACGCATTTCCGATGCCATCGCTACCCGGTGTTGGTACGACTGGAGGCTTTACTTATATGTTGCAGGACATTGAAGGCGGAGGGCTGGATGAATTGGCGCGTATTGCTAATGGATTGATTCAGGATGCAAATCAACAGGCCTCGATTGGAGGCGCTCGTACTACTTTCCGCGCAAGCGTGCCGCAAATATTTGTTGATATCGACCGCGAGCAGGTGAAGCGTACTGGCACCTCGATGACCTCAGTGTTCAATACATTACAGATCTACTTGGGCTCTATGTACGTGAATGATTTCACACTATTCGGCCGTATTTTTAAAGTAACTGCTCAGGCTGATAGCCAATTCCGTAGTGAGCCTAGTGATATTAACAGGCTAGCCGTTAAGGGTGCGGATGGCCGTATGATACCCCTTGGTGCAATTGTATCCTTGGAGGAGCGTTTGGGCCCACAGAATATTATTCGTTTTAATATGATGCCATCTGTTAAGGTTTTGGGCAATCCTACGGTAGGGTACAGCTCGGGCCAAGCGATGGATGCGATGGAATCTTTGTCGGCGACAGAGCTGCCTTCTTCTATGAGTTATTCTTGGTCGGAGCTATCGTATCAAGAAAAACAAGCCGCGACTGGTCTCGCCGTAGTCTTTGGCTTTGCGGTCTTGATGGTATATCTGCTTTTGGCTGCCCAATACGAGAGCTGGACGTTGCCTGTCTCGGTTTGCCTGTCTGTGCCGACCGCATTACTCGGAGCAGTAGTTGCGATCAAGATGCGCGGTATGGAGAATAACGTGTATACACAGATTGGTTTGATTCTGTTGATCGCATTGTCTACTAAAACTGCGATCTTACTGACTGAATTTGCTAGTGTGCAGCGCCAGAATGGGATGAGTATTTTTGATTCAGCAATCGAAGCAGTGAAGCTGCGGTTCCGTGCCGTCTTAATGACTGCACTGTCCTTTATCTTGGGAGTGATTCCACTACTTATTGCTTCCGGTGCCGGCTCTGCATCGCGTCAAATACTTGGTACTGCCGTGTTTGGTGGTATGTTAGCTGCGACGGCGTTGAGCCTTATTGTTGTACCTATGATGTATTTCGTCATACAGACAGTCGTTGAGAAAATTTCTGGAGGAAAACCGTCAACCAAATCGACCCTGAATGAAGATGTGGTCGAGTAATAGAATAGAACTATGAAAGACAACCCATACGAGTCAGACGAGCTGCTGCAGCAGTACTTGATTTTCCACTACGCGCAGCTTTCAGAGCAGTTTCCATATAGTTTTGGTGGTGCTGATGCATTAGAATTTCCAGTTCGTTGCATAAGTGAGGGTGTGGATGCTGAACGCGTTCCAGCGGGTGCGCGTGCATTAGATCTTGGGTGTTCAGTGGGGCGCTCTAGCTTCGAATTAGCACGTCAGTGTTCTGAGGTCGTCGGTATCGATTACTCGCAAGCATTCATTGATGCAGCCAACCGGCTGAAGCAGGATGGACTCCACCCAGGATGGCGGCTGGATGAGGGATCGGAAACGACCTTGCTTGATTTAAAAGTGGATGATGCGATTGACCGTAGTCGCATTCATTTTGAGCAAGGCGATGCACAGTCCGTTCGTGCAGATATCGGTCAGTTCGATGTGGTAATCGCATGTAACTTGATCTGCCGCTTGCCAGAGCCTATGCGTCTGTTGAAGCGTCTGCCTGAATTGGTCAAACCGGGTGGGCAGCTATTTATCACGACTCCATTTACTTGGCTTGATGAATATACGCCACCAGCAAATTGGCTTGGGGATGGAGCACAAGATTCATTTGCGGGGCTGCAGGTGGCTTTAGACCCTCAGTTTACGCTACAACGGCGGTGGGATATGCCGTTTTTAATTCGTGAACACGCACGTAAGTTTCAATATAGCATCGCTCAGGCGAGCCGTTGGGTGCGCAACGCCTAAGCCTGTGGATCTTGGATCTCTTTGAGCAATTTGACGTCTGCAATGATGGGGCCAAAGGGCAATAGGCTTGCGATCAATAGGAGAATCGTGGTTTTCAAGGGCCACTTGTAGTCGAGCTGGCCGAGCGCGGCGAGTCCGACGTATAGAATCCAGAGTACGCCATGCGCCATACCCACGAGGCGCACCATTTCGGGTTGGTCGAAGAGATACTTAAGCGGCATCGCAACTCCTAAGAGTAGCAAAAAAGAAATGGCTTCGAAGATACCAATGCTACGGATGCGGTTGAGAGTGGTGTCGAATCTGAACATAATCCTAATTTCTGAATGTCCCACGATCACTTAGCTACCAGGTTTGACGGCTTCACTGCCTTGGAGTTCAGGTGGCAGGTTGCTGGCTTCGTAGGTCGGGAAGCTTAATTCTGCGAGGCTGTGGTGGGGTACGTCGAAGCTCGTCTTTCCTGCACTGCGGTCGACGATAACACCTACTGCGGCAGGCTCAGCGCCATGAGCGCGGCATTGCTCTAGTGCTTCAACCACGCGGCCACCGCGAGTGATGACGTCTTCGATAATCAGGACTTTTTCACCGGGTTCGAACTTGAAGTTGCGGCGCAGCTTCAGCTTGTCATCGACTTTTTCGAGGAATACAAAGCGCAATCCGAGCTGGCGTGCGACTTCTTGGCCAATCACCAGACCACCCATAGCTGGCCCGACGACTGTGGTCGCGCCATAGCCTTTGAGGTCTTTGATCATTATTTCTGCCATCCGTGTGACTTTATCCATGTATTGGCAAACTTGAGCGCATTGAAAGAAATGGGCACTGTGCAAGCCTGAGCGGAGCAGGAAGTGGCCGCTGAGTAGAGCGCCACTGTCTCGGAAAATCTGTAGAACTTCGTCTTCTTGTGAATCCATGCCCATAGGTTGCAGTGAGAACGGCGCGGTGTGAAGGGTGAAACGTCGCTTCAAAGAGAAAATTATTTGCGGCGCTTGTGGCTTGTGGTTCGTGCATTCAGGCGACTAACTTCTTTTTTCAGCAAATGCTTAATTTATTACATCGTCACGTATTGAGGGAGGTCTTGGTTTCTACTGGCTTGGCCCTAGGGCTTTTTGTCTTTGTTCTCCTGCTGGGTAATGCCTTACGCGATATTGCCGAGCTTGTAGCTGCAGGGAAATTGGGTGCGATTGTCTTTCTGAAATTGATGGGGCTACTGGTTCCATATGTGACGGCCTATGCGCTTCCGCTTGGGGTCTTAACTGGAACGTTGATGGCCATCGGGCGGTTGTCTTCGCAGCAGGAGATTACTGCGATGAAGGCATCTGGCTTGAGCTTATATCAAATTGCTGCGCCAGTGTTCTTGATTTCGTTCATCGGTATGGTGTCTGCCGTGCTCGTCAATTTGCACTATGCACCAAAGTCGCGCGTCGCATACAAGCAGTTGATGGGCAATGCTGTGAGTGAAAACCCAGTTGGTTTTATCGAGGAGCGTCGCTTTATTGACGAGTTTCCCGGCTATGTCATCTATCTGGGTGGCCAAGACGGATCGTTGATGAAAGATTTCTGGATCTGGGAGTTGGATAATGCGCAGCGAGTAAAATTGTTTTTGCGTGCGAAAGAAGGGGAGGTTAAATACGATGATGTTAATCGTGTTTTGGTACTCACCTTAAGGGATGGAACGGCAGAGCAGCGCAATGGGGCAGACCCTGAGGCTTTGGTCAATGAGCCGACACAGTCGCTATTTTTTGGAGAGTTTCCGATTGAGTTACCTTTGGGCGCCCTGTTTGGCGAGGGTAGCAAGCGTAAGGTTCGTATCAAAGAGATGACTTTCTCCCAGCTGATGGAACTACGGGCTGATGAGCTTGCGATTGAAGCGCTGACTGGCGAGGGGATGACTGAGAAGCGCATGAAGGTGCAGATGCACATGCAAAAGAATTTTGCGATGGCGTTTTCTGTATTTTCTTTGGCGATTTTTGGAGTTCCGCTCGCGATACAAGTTGGGCGCAAGGAGAGCTATGCGAATCTCGCGATCGCGCTGGTCATTGCGATGTCGTATTACTTTTTGATCATCGCAGTGAGTTGGTTAGAAGGAGCGCCCCACCTGCGCCCTGACTTATTGATTTGGTTGCCTAATATTATTTTTCAAGGAGTGGGCTTCTGGCTAATCCTGCGCGCTAACCAGCACTAGTGTAAATCAATGAGTCGCTTAACATAAATATTACTAAAAGTTTTGTACGGGTTTGATTGGCTGCTTTTTTAAAAATGCGTATTGTTACTATAGATTTTCCGCCTCCCGTTGAGGACTTGGTTCAGCTGTTTGGCTCCAGGGAGTTGCCGTTTGTGCTGGATAGCTCGCTTTCGAATGACGGATTAGGGCAATGGAGTTTTTTTGGTGCTGAGCCATATCTGCTCTTTGAAGGCAAAGATGGTGCCTATACTACGCATAGTAGGTCCGATGGTGAGCGCCGAACTGTACGCGGTGATGGTCTGGCATTGTTGCGAACCTTGATGGTTGAGCACTCGGTTGTGAATCTCTCAGATATTCCGTTTGTGGGAGGCGCAGTCGGCTTCATTGCCTATGACTATGGCCGACAAATTGAGGCGATGCCGGATATGACAGAGGACGATCGGGACATGCCCGATATGCATTTTGGTTTATATGACGGTGTCGCCGCGCTGAATCATGCAACCGGAGAGTTGAGTCTCATTGCACTTGGAATCAGAGCAGATGAGAATGCTGTAATTGCTGAGTTGAGAGCGATTATTGAACCCCAGCAAAAAGTGATGGCAAGTCTGCCTTCACCATTGCGAGGTGCATGGGAGTGGAATGTCCAACGAACTGAGTATATTGAGGCCGTGGATGCCGTACGTCGTTATATCGCCACAGGAGATGTATATCAGGTGAATCTCTCGCAACGGGCTAAATGCCGTTATGAGGGTTGCCCTGTTCAGTTATATCAAGCACTGCGCACGGGGAATCCAGCGCCGTATAGCGCATTGATCAGAGCGGAGGGATTTTCAGTATTATCGACCTCACCGGAGCAATTTTTGCGTAAGCATGGTCGGCAGATAGAAACTAGACCGATTAAAGGCACACGACCTCGTGGAGCCACGCCTCAGGAAGATGAGGCGCATGCGGAGGAGTTACGTGGATCTGAGAAAGACCGTGCTGAGCTGCTGATGATAGTCGATCTGGAGCGTAATGATCTAGGTCGTGTTGCGGAGTTTGGCAGCGTTCGGGTCGAGCAACTCTACCATCAAGAACGCTATGCTCGAGTGATTCACCAAGTCGCGCAAGTAAAGGCGGTACTCGCAGAAGGCAAAGATGTGTTCGATTGTATTAAGGCGTTGTTCCCTGGCGGTTCAATCACTGGTGCGCCGAAGGTTAGAGCGATGGAAATTATTGAAGAGATTGAGCGGACGCGGAGGGGCGTGTATACTGGGTCAGTCGGGTATATTGGATTTGATGGGAATGCGGAGCTAAATATCGCGATACGTAGTCTGCATTTAAAAGATGGGTATCTAGACTATCAAGTAGGCGGCGGTATTGTGTGGGATTCGGTACCAGAAAGCGAATATCAAGAAACGCTAGATAAAGGTCGTGCAATCCGTGAGACGATAGATGCATTATGCTTAAAAAAGAGTCGTTAGCAGGTAGAAGTCAGAAGTGAGTTCCATAGAATCAGTCATTTACAATATAAGAGAGAATCGTCAGATTGAAAAATGCTCACTGTTCAGTAATCTTCTAATTTTTGACACGTTTATTTACTTCGCCATCTACGGCAGTCCTTCGCCTATCTTCTTGTTTCTAGCTTCTGTATTATGTCAGACATCGTAATCGTCCAATCAGGAGAAAAGGCTCACATGGATCCTACGCAGTCAGGTTTCGCACATGGCTTTGGGCTGTTTGAGACCCTTAAACTGGAATCTGGTAGGCTTTGCTTTTGGGCGAAACATTGGCAACGCTTGTTAGACTCTGCAAAGATACTTGGCCTGAGATTGACTGTGACTGAAGATGCCGTCCTTTCGGCGATTTGTGAACTGGTGCGATCGGATGGGCTTCGCGATGGCACGATTAAGCTCTCACTCGTTCGAAATGGTGACGACACGACATGTTATGTGTATGCGCGTCCTTCGTTGATTGTTGCGAGTGCTGCGCGTTTAAAGCTGAATCAGCATGCGCCGTTGAACGAGTCCTCATTGTTGGCAGGGCATAAGACACATAATTATATGGAGAATGTCTTATTGCTAGAGTCTGCCCTCGCGGCAGGATTCTCAGATGTGATTCGTTTGAATACGGCAGGGCATTTGACTGAAACTGCTGTTGGTAATTTATTTTTTATACAAGGGGAGAGATTACACACGCCTGCCTTAGCTACTGGAATCTTGCCTGGCGTAATACGAGCGATTGTCATTAGAACTGCGCAAAGTATGAGTCTGCCTGTTGAAGAGGGTAATTACACTCCAGAATTACTAGATTCGATCAATGCGGCTATGGTGACTAATTCACTAATTAGTATTCAACCAGTGGATACTATTGTAACCGCTAATTTTGAGCGAAAGATGAGTAGCGCTGCGAATCCAATAGTGCAGGATTTAATGGATGCACTACGGCTTCTAGAAACTGAGGGTGCGGTTGATGTGGGATGAATAAGAAAGCATATTATACAAGGCGGCGAGTATTGCCACTTGGCCGGCAAACTCACCTAGTCGGGATTTTGAACCTGACTCCAGATTCTTTTTCGGACGGTGGAGACTTTGTAGATATGGACCTGGCAGAGCATCATTTTCATCGGATGATAGAAGAGGGTGCGACAATTATTGATATTGGCGGCGAGTCAACACGACCAGGGCATATTCCTGTGCCGATTTCCGATGAGATTGCCCGCGTCGTGCCTTTTGTCGAGCGAGTGCGTTCGGCGACCAATGCATTGATATCAATCGATACATCAAAGAGCGAAGTGGCGGATGCTGCGCTGCGTGCGGGTGCTGATATCGTAAATGATGTCTGGGGTGGACAGCGAGACGCGCGGATGGCGCAGGTCATTGGGCAGCATGATGCTGCCTGTATTTTGATGCATAATCGCGCTGCTGAAGAGGCAGACTCTGGTGACGTAATCAATGCGATTATTAACTTTTTTGAGCAATCCATTGCCCTAGTTAAAGCAGCTGGTGTGCGTGATGATGCGATCATACTGGATCCCGGCTTAGGCTTCGGTAAGAGCTATGCTGAGAATTGGGAGATTATGCGACGCCTGGCTGAGTTGCAGATTTGCGGTTACCCATTACTATTAGGTGCATCGCGCAAATCAATGATTGCAAAACTATTGAAGCTGCCAGATCCGAAAGCGCGCTTAAGCGGTAGTTTGGGCACTACAGCATTGGCAATTCAGTCAGGAGTGGATTTTATCCGTGTGCATGATGTACGTGAAAATTACGAATGCGCTCAAGTAATAGACCATTGTGTACGCTATGAATAAAACGAAAATTGAATTAAAGAATCTAGCATTTTTTGCGCGGCACGGCGTGCTTGTAGAGGAGGCGAAGTTAGGTCAGCGCTTTAAGGTCGATGTGTTATTGACCTTGGTCGATGGGCTTGAGTTTGAAGACGACACACCGGAGCAGACGGTCAACTATGTCGAAGTATATGATGTGGTGAAGGAGATCTTTACCGGCTTTCGTTTTAATCTAATCGAGCGCGCGGCAGAAGTGATTGCGACTGAAATACTGGATCGCTTCGACAAGGCCGTGGAGGTGACGGTTAAGGTGAAGAAGCCGTCCGTACCGGTAGAGTGTATTTGTGATTATTTTGCCGCGGAGGTGACTCGGTGCCGCTAGCGACTGC
>JAFMDL010000110.1 GCA_017857255.1 Puniceicoccaceae bacterium
AACGAAATGTATAATTTAATCGAGCACCCCGAGCACCAGGACCTTATCCGCGAACTCGCCGGTGAGATTTATGACTGGTTGGAAAACTCTGGCGGTATGCAAATACCACTCAAGCGGACAATCAAGCACCGCTGGGGAGATTATCGCCACCCTGAGCAGTATTAAGTAAGGGCACGCTTTCTGGAACTAGCGAGATTTCCTCGGGGTGATTGGCGGTGGGACTTCCGCCTGCAATTGGCTGAGTGCAGCTTTCAGTTGACGGGCAAGTTTCGGCTCTTGCTGCCAGCGATCCTGACTTTCGGTGGGGTCTTTTCCCAAGTGGAAGAGTTGTTCCCCATCATCTGCATCGTAGACCAGCTTCCAGTCGCCTTGGCGAACGGCGCCTGCTTGGTCGGACATCCACAATAGGGTTCGTTCCGGTAAAGCGGTATTTCCCGGTAGGAAAGTGGACGTAATGTCATGGCCATCCACATACATCAGCTGATTCGGTTTCGCCCCTGCGACAGCACACAAGGTAGGCAATAGATCTAAGGTAGTCACTGCTTGCTCGCAAGTAATCGCCTGCGGGATGGCCGATGGCCATTGAATGATGAATGGCACACGGATGCCACCTTCGTAATAAGTTCCTTTATGGCCTCTCAGCCCAGCAGTGGAGCCAAGTAGTTCGCCTCGTGGCCATGCTTCAGGCATTCCTTTAAAGCTAGTAATGGCTGGGCCATTGTCGCTGATGAATAGAACCATCGTGTTCTCAGTAATTTGCGACTCATTGAGGGCGCCTAATACTTGACCGACTCCGTCATCGATCGCGAGCATCATGGAGGCATAGAGTTGCAATGCTTCACTCTCAATGTGTTGTAGTTTTTCTTGGTGCTCACGCTTGCCCTGTAGCGGACTATGAGGGGCATTGTAGGCCAACATTAGGAAGAACGGGTTATCTTTTTGCTCATGAATGAATTCACATGCATGGCGTGTCAGTCGATCGGTCAGGTATTCTTCGCCGGCTTCTGCTGGACCCCAAATACCGCTTTGCTTACTGCTCCCATAGTTGCGGTCATCGACGCCCTTATAAACGCCATTTTCGTTTGGCCAATAGTCTCCCTCCCAGACCATCACGTCATAAGTTTGATCGAAATAGTTGCTCGCTGGCATGGGATCCCAGCCCGGGTTGTTGAGGTTCCATTTCCCTACCAAGCCAGTAATGTAGCCCGCAGTTTTCAGTGCTTGTGGCAAGATCTGGTGGCCCTTTGGCATCTGCACTGCCCCCATATCAGGATTCCAGTAGACGCCGATGCGGCTTGGTTGCATGCCGCTGAGCAGTCCGACGCGGCTGGGCCCGCAAACAGGGCTTACGCTATAGCCTTGGGTAAATCGAATGCCTGGTTCAGTTAATGAATCAATATTAGGAGTAGGTACGAGCGATCCGCCGTAGCATCCGGGATCGCCGTAGCCCATGTCATCCACAAAGATTAGAACAATATTCGGCTTCGTCGCGCTTGTGTTTGCGTAGACATCTACTGACAGGCAGAGCAGAATGAGTAAGCTCCATAGGCAGTGAATAGTCGCAGGCAATTGGTTCATCATTTGGGATATCGAGAGAGAAAGAGTGTCTTAGTTGCACCCGAACGACCATTTTTCCAGCTATTACTGTTCTCCGGTCTTTCTGCATCGACTGCATCAAGATAAGTTTCCAGCGCAGCATTGAGTTTGTCAGCCAGAGCGATGTTTGCCTCGTAAAGATCTTCACTCTCGCTGGGATCATCGGCGACGTTAAAGAGCAATTCACGCTTGGATGAAGTAAACTTCAGTAGCTTGTGGTCGCCGATGCGGATTGCAGAATGCGGTTCATTGAGGCCAACAACATTGTAATGTGGGAAGTGAAAGACTAAGCCCTCGGCTGGGCGTTGAATTTTGGTGTCAGGATTTTTGAGCACGGGGCGAATGCTTCGGCCATCCAGGCTATTGGGGAGGGCATCAGTCGCACCGGCGATATCTGCGAGGGTAGGCAGAAGATCATAACTGATGACAGGTTCATTACTTTGTGAACCAGCTTCAACTCCAGGGCCCATGACGGCAAATGGCACGCGGATACCCCCTTCGGTCAAATCCCATTTGCCTCGGAGTAGAGGCGAATTTAGCCCCGCCGAGTAGGGTTTGCCTTTGTTGACTTGAATTGGCAGAGTAGGCATGCCGCCGTTGTCTGAAGTGAAGATTAGGTAGGTGTTTTCTGCGAGGCCCAGTGCATCATAAGCCTCTAAGAGCAGACCAATCGATTCATCCAGGTTGTGAACCATGGCTGCGTAAGCTCGGTTTTGGTGAACTTTGCCATCAGGCCAATTACCTACCTCATCGAAAGCTTCTTCGTTATAAACAAGGTTCGAGTGAACCGCATAGTGGGAGATCTGAATGAAGAAAGGCCGCTCCTCTTTGAGCGATTTTTGCATGAAGTCGATGGCCCGGTTGGTGAGAGAGAACACTCGCTTGGGATCGTCTTCGGCGTAGCCCCCCCATTCGCGATCTTTGTCTTTCATCGTAAAGCCTCCCTCTCGGTTAGTCGTCTTGCCATCATGCACATCGTAACCGTAGCGTTCAGGATCCGCACTAATGTGCCACTTGCCGAGGTGGGCGCATAAATACTCGGGATTGGCTGCTTTGAGAATTTGAGGAATCCCTACTTGATTATGGTCAGCGCCATTTCGACCTACTACTCTTGTATAATTTAGGCGTGCGGGTGATTTCCCGAATTGTATACTGTAGCGTGTGGGTGAGCAAACTGGGGCTGCCGCATATCCATTACTGAAGCGCATTCCGCGTTCAAGTAGGGCATCCATGTTCGGCGTTTGGTGATAATCGCTTGTACTCTCTGGGCGCGTTAGATCCATCGGCGCCGACATGCTCGACCAACCCTGATCATCTGTTAGGACGAGGATGAAATTAGGTGCTTGCTTGCCGCAAAGACCGCTAACCAAAAGAATACTAATGAGGCT
>JAFMDL010000111.1 GCA_017857255.1 Puniceicoccaceae bacterium
CTTTTCCACTTTCCCACTTTCCCAGCCTCATGTATCCAAACGACTCACTCACTCACTGGCACAGTGGCCAAGGCCACTGGTCAGATATCCCCGCCGAGCAATGGCACGACTGGAAATGGCAGCTTAAAAATCGGATCACTAAACTGGAGCAACTCGAGACCTACCTCGAGCTCACCCCAGATGAGCGCGCGGGTTGCCTGTTTGCTAAAGATAAACTGGCGTTGGCGATCACGCCTTATTTCTTTAATTTAATCGACCCCAAGGATCCAAACGACCCCGTGCGACGACAGGTCGTGCCCAATGCGGGTGAAATGAAGACCGCGCCCGAGGAGCTTCTCGACCCCGTCGGTGAGGAAAACACCAAGCCAGTTGATGGGATCGTCCACCGCTACCCGGACCGCGTACTGTTTCTCGTCACGGATCGCTGTGCCGCCTATTGCCGCTATTGTACTCGTAGCCGACTCGTCTCCAATGCGCAGGACTACAACTTCCACCCTGAATTCGAGAGCGGGCTCGAGTATATCCGTACCCATCCGGAAATCCGCGATGTCCTCCTTAGTGGCGGTGATCCGTTACTACTCTCCGATAAAAAACTCGACTACCTACTTGGCGAACTGCGTAAGATTCCACACGTCGAATTTATCCGTATCGGCTCACGTATCCCAGTCTTTTTGCCACAGCGTATCACTCCCGAGCTCTGCGAAATCTTCAAAAAACATGGCCCGATCTGGCTGAGTATTCATGTCAATCACCCGAATGAGTGCAGCCATGAACTGCGCGATGCGTGTGAGCGGCTGTCCTTCGCCGGGGTGCCAATCGGCAATCAGTCGGTGTTGCTGAAAGCAGTCAATGACGACGTAGCCACGATGAAATCACTCATTCACCGCCTACTGATGATGCGTGTGCGCCCCTACTATTTATACCAGTGCGATCTCATCACTGGCAGCGCACATTTACGTGCGGATGCGCGCATCGGGATTGAAATTATCAAGTCCCTGCGAGGGCACACCACGGGCTACGCGATTCCACAGTTTGTCATCGATGCCCCAGGTGGCGGTGGCAAGATTCCTATCAATCCGGAATACGTAAAAGAGGTGACTGAATCGGAAATTATAATGCACAATTTTCAAGGTGAGGAATATCGCTACCCGTTGATCGATACAGCTGCGCAAACGCTGGACAAATCGGCACCTGAGCTCGAGCCGATCTTAATGTAAATGCGCCACCGCTGTGCCTCCATGAGAAGAGGTCAGCTTTTTAATATTGCGGTTCGTTCGTCACGCGGTTTGCTCTGCTGAGTTCTCACTCAAACCAACCAGAGATAATTAGATGACTTTATTTTTTGCGATTTTCGGTGCCCTTGGGCTCTTCCTCTATGGAATGAAAGTAATGAGTGAGGGCCTGCAAAAGGTCTCTGGAGAAGGCCTCCGTGCACTTATTAGCAATATGACCCGCAACCGGCTGTCGGGTATTATTAGCGGCACGCTCATGACTACGTTGGTGCAATCCTCCAGCGCAACAACGGTGATGATCGTCAGTTTCGTCAATGCACGACTCCTGACACTGATCGAATCGATCGGCATGATCATGGGCGCTAACCTCGGCACCACTACCACGTTCTGGATCGTCGCTTTCCTTGGCTTTAAGTTCAGCCTCGCAAAAATCGCTCTGCCCTGCGTCGGCATTGGCGTCGCAATGATCTTCTTTAAGCGCCCTAAAGTTCGAGACTCGGGCGAAGCACTGATCGGCTTTGGTATCCTGTTTCTCGGTCTAAGTTTACTTAAAAAAGCCGTACCCGACGTCAAGTCAGACCCTGAGCTCTTCGCATTCCTCGCTGACTGGAGTGGCATGGGCATGGGCTCAGTCGCAATCTTCTTCCTATTTGGTGTGATTTTAACCGTGGTCGTGCAGTCCTCGTCCGTTGCAGGTGCAATCACTTTGACCCTAGCCGCGAAGGGATGGATCGGCTACGAAGATGCCGCAGCGATCGTCCTCGGTGAAAACGTCGGCACCACGATCACCGCCAACCTCGCAGCCATGACTGCCGGCACAGAAGCCAAACGTGCCGCCCGCGCGCACTTTATGTTTAACATTGTCGGCGTCTGTTGGATGATCTTCCTCTTCTATCCGTTTGCCGGCCTCATCGACCGAATTACTCCTGGCGATGCGAATAACCCAACCTACACGCTCTACCACCTCGCGCTGTTCCACACGATGTTCAACCTAACGAATATCTGCGTGCAAGTGCCGTTCGTCAAACAACTCGCGAAACTCGCCACCAAGATGGTGCCCGCCAAAGACGGCAATGAACCAGAACAAGGGGAGCACATGACCTACCAAGCTCCCAATCTACCTCAGACAGGTGAGATCAATCTCGCAGAAGCAGAGCGTGAGATTAAGGGCATGGCCGAACTCACTCGCGAAATGTTCCGAGGCTTCAACGAGGTGTACGAAAATCCAGACAAAGACCTTTCGGCACGCGTCAAAGAGCTCAAAGCGATGGAAGAGCGCAGCGATCAGCTTGCCTTCGATATCACCCAGTATTTAATCTACTGCACCTCCTCCGAACTCAGTCGTGAGCGCCTGAACGAGGTCACTGTGATGCTGCGTGTCATCTCCGAACTCGAAGAGATTTGCGACTGCACGTACAACCTAGTCAGACTCGCCGAGCGCAAATACAACAAACAGCGCGTCCTTCCTGAAGGCACGCAAGAAGCGATTCGTAACTTCAGTGGACCCGTCGACCAATTCATTGGCTTCTACATCGAAAGCCTCAGCAAGAAGGTCTCCATGGCCGACATCGAGACTGCGCAGCAACTTGAAGACACGATTGACGCCTCTCGCAAAAAGCTCCGCAAGGAAGCCGTGCGCCGCATGAGCGATCAAGCCAATATTAAATCCGAGATGCTCTACATCGATATCCTCAACAACATCGAAAGCATCGGCGACCACTCGCTCAATATCCT
>JAFMDL010000048.1 GCA_017857255.1 Puniceicoccaceae bacterium
GTGGTTAAAGGTAGAGCCCGAAAGCGAACAACAATCGAACAAGCATCAAATTAGGGACGCACTGATCGATCACAATCACAAAAAACTCTATGAATTGTAGGGCACACGTACCCAGCTATTGACAAGCATGCCGACGATACGAATCGTCTCAGGCATGCGTATTCTTTTACTCGCCTTGCTCAGTCTACTCTGCATCTCTTGCGCCTCCAATGAGAAAGCAAGAGTCACCGAGGTGAACATTGTCGACATCAAGCCACGTTACATCGACGACGAGTCCTTCAAACGTGTCTCTGAATACCTCACCGGTAAAGAAAACCGTGGCAAGCGCATCATTATGCGCACCGATGCCAGCCAACGCGATGGCTTCTACTTTGTACTGATCCTCGACGAAAAAATACGCGATCTGCCTGCTGGCACCTACATCGAAGGCGAATTTTATACCCCCAAGTCGAAAGAAAAACAGGTACATAGCTTCAATCTTCCGGCAAAACTTTCGCGCAGCAAAGAGGTCTTCATCGGCCTGACTGGTGAAGACTGGATCAGCGAAGACGACGTGCCTGCGGCATGGCGCTTCACGATTAAATCCTCCAATGGCGATGTGCTCGCCACCCGTAAGAGTTACCTCTGGAGCATCTAAGCGAGCTTTAAGTTCTCTGGCTTACGCCGCACTGCTCGCCCATCTTGGCGTAGACTTCACGACCCTGCGCGGCGTGCTGCAGCAAATCGTCGTCAAAGCGGATGGCACCTTTTTTGTACACCGTCGTCACACACGAACCGCCGAAGGAAAAATATCCTTTCTCGCTACCCTTCACTACCTGAGTGCCTGCTGCATAAGTTGAATGCATACCGCCTACACAGGTCGCGCCGACTTCCAGCACGATCATCTTGCCGAAGGCATCTGACTCGACCGCGGTGATCATGCGGCGGTTCTCCCATAAAATCGACAACTTGCGACGCAACGCCAACGGACTCACCGAGCGAAAGCTGCCAGGCAATATTGTAGCTGCTCCAGCTTGCCCCGAAACGGGAAAATGATAGCGATGATAATCCACGGGGCACAGCCGGGAAATTAACATTGAGCCCCCTTCGAATTCTGCTGCCAATTCAGTACTCCCAAGAAATTTCGCTAAATCAAACTGCTGTCCTTTGATGTAAAACCCATCTGCAGTACTAATATTTGCAATCGCCAAGTGACGTCCATCGGCCGGAAAAACCGCAACCTCCTCGCCAGCTGCGATCGGCCGCGCGCTCGGCTTTAGCGTCCGATAAAAAAATTCATTAAAGCTAGCATAGCTTTGTGGATCCGCAGCAAACTCTGCGACATCGACTTGGAAGTCTCGAATAAAAGGTGCCACTTTCCGGCGACTCGCAGGGCGATCCATCCGCCAACCATACCAGCGCGAAAACCATAGCCGCTTGACTGCCAGCGCGACTGTGAGACGGCCCAATGGATTGCCATATGCCCAACGTAAAAAGCCTTCACCATAAACGGACTCAGTCTCCACCTCACCGCTATGACGATTAAAAAACTCTATCGGTGCTTCAAATAGTTGCTGTTGACTCATACATTTAATCGACGGAAGGCCTGTGGCCATATTGTCTTTGATTGGATTTGACCTCTTTCAAGGTAGATTCCTGCACCTCGGTGGTGTGAAATTTAGATACCGCGACACGCTGTGAGGAATAGATCCCCGTGTGCCCGCTGAAATAATAGGCGGTAAAACAAGCCACCCCGAAATATACCGCATGCTCCGCGCCAAATAACTCAATCCCCATCATGGTGCAAGCCAGCGGGGTATTGGTCGCTCCGGCAAACACCGCAATAAAACCAAGCCCTGCAAATAAATCAACCGGCGCGCCGCTCAGCACCGCCAGAGTGTTGCCCAGTGTCGCACCAATAAAAAACAAAGGCGTCACTTCCCCGCCCTTGAAACCCATACTTAAAGTAATCGCAGTCAGCAGCAGCTTCCAAAACCAACTAAAGGTGTCCGCGCCGCCCACTGAAAAGGCCGATACAATACTCACCCCATCCTTATTTGGCGAACTCACCCCTAGGCCGAGATAATCCGTGGTGCCCAGCAATCCACTAATGCCCAGCACCAGCACGCCACCGATCAAGGGGATCAGCCACTTTCGGGCGATGCATTGCTGGCTCTTGGCTTTCATGCGATGCGCCAACTCGGCAAACACATAGCTGACCAAGCCAAAACAAATACCCGCCAACAACACCTTCACCAGCAGCACTAGATCCAGTTTAAGGAACGATAATGCGCCCAGCGCCGCTTCGGCCGAATAAGTGATAGTATAATGCGTATGATGAATCGGAAACGAAGTGCAAACCATGTCAGCGACCAAACTCGCGATCAAGCAAGGCATCAATGCGTCATATTTTATCCGCCCCACAGCCAGCACCTCCAAGGCAAAAATCGCACCAGTGACTGGCGTGCCAAACACCGCACCAAAACCGGCGGCCATCCCCGACATCAATAAAATGCGTTTATCCGCATGCGTCAGGCCGAATTTTTCGGCAACATAATCCGCCACGCTACCGCCCATTTGCACTGCCGTACCTTCACGTCCTGCGGAGCCACCAAACAAGTGTGTCACCACAGTAGTGATCAGAACCAAAGGGGCCATGCGGAACGGTACCCCTCCGCCCGGCGCATGAATCTCATCCATGATCAAATTATTACCTGCCTCTGTATTTTTTCCGTAACACCGATAGAGCCAATAAATGCCCACCCCTGCAAGCGGCAACAAAGCGATCAACCACAGGTTTGCATGCCGAATCTGAGTAGCCGACTCCAATAACCATAAAAAGAGTGCCACCAACACACCCACTGCTACCGAGACAGGCAGCACCAGCAGCGACCACCGTACAAAGTGTCGTGCCATGCGTAATTGCTCAAATAATAGTTTGGGAGATTCAGACATATGCGACTGCTCTTGATTGGCTTGATTCACTTCAGCTGTAAAGCCTCAGCTTTCATTTCAGTACCTATGAAACAGGCATAACGATTACTTTTATCACAGAAATACCTGAAATAAATACTTATTAGGCCTTGATCTTTCGGTTCCAGCCCCATTTATTCCTGCGCTTTCACTTTCAACCAAGAGCACACCATGTCACAACACAACAGCTTCAAAGCAACCACCGGCGGCGGTGGTAAGAAAAACAGAACAGTCCTTAAGCGCTTCGAGCGTGTAGACCTTCTCCGCAAGCGCGGCGAGTGGAAAGATGGCGACCGCGTTGTCGGCATTAAAAAGACCAAGCCAGAAGAATAAGCCTCTCGGCAACAGACACTTTCTCTAAAAGCTCTTTCCTCGCGGAAGGGCTTTTTTTTGGTTCATCGACGACGACTGGTAAAGACTCAGATGAATGCGAATTGACGAAGCGTCATAAAAAAGCCCGACATCCAAAACATGGAGGTCGGACTTGATCAAATAAATCGATGTAAGCTACTTGAGCAGACAATTGCCTGTCATGGCAGTTGGCTGCTCAAGTCCCATCAGCTCTAGTATGGTGGGGGCGATATCGCCCAGCGCGCCACCATCCGCGATCGCTCGACCCTTACAGCCTTGGCCATAGACAACGATTTCGACGGGATTCAACGTATGCGCGGTATGTGGTCCGTCATTTTCAGGATTCCAAAGCTGATCGGAATTACCATGGTCGGCAGTGATCACTGCATGCCCACTAACGCTGTCGACTGCATCGAGTAGATCTTGCACACAGCCGTCGACGATTTCACAAGCCTTCACGCATGCCTCGACCACACCTGTATGTCCAACCATGTCAGGGTTCGCAAAGTTCACGACTAGCAAGCCATACTTGCCTGAATTAATTGCCTCAACGGCTGCATCGCGGATGCCATAAGCGGACATCTCTGGCTTCTCATCGTACGTAGCGCAGTCTTTACGACTGGGGATCAATGCTCGGTCCTCTCCAGGGAAAGGCTCTTCCCGATAATCATTAAAGAAGAAAGTTACGTGGGGGAATTTCTCGGTTTCAGCACAGCGAAATTGTGGGATTCCGCGATCAGCCAGATAGCCGCCCAAAATATCCTCCATTTTCTCAGGCTTAAAAAAGATAATATGATCGCACAGGCCTTTTTGATACTCACTCAATGTCGCAAAATAAATATCCAGCTTGGGGCCTCGGTCGAAACCGTCGAAACCGTCTTCGATAAAAGCCCGCGTTAATTCCCGCGGGCGGTCACCACGGAAGTTGCAGAAGATCACCGAGTCACCCTCAGCGATCGTAGCCACTGGCTGCCCTTCCGCATCGAGGATTGCAGTCGGCGGGCAAAACTCATCGCCTTTTGTACCTTGGGTCTCAGGATTGTCATATTGATACTGGATGCCTGCTTCAGCGGAAGTCGCGGTCGACTCAATGTTGCGTCCCGTCAAGCAATCATAGGCGCGCTGCACGCGATCCCAACGATTGTCACGATCCATTGCCCAGTAGCGGCCAGAAAGCGACGCGATCTTGCCGAGCCCAATCGTCGCCATTTCCGCTTCCGCTTGTTTGATAAACTGTTTGCCACTAAAAGGGCCCGTGTCTCGGCCATCGGTAAATGCATGTAGGTAGAGCTCCTTGACGCCCTCTTCCTTCGCGATCCGAATCAAGCCGTAAACGTGCTCCAGCATCGCGTGTACCCCGGCATCTGAAATAAGCCCCATCAAGTGGAGTGCCGTGCCTTTTTCCTTCACGTTGGCAATGGCCGCCTTGAGCGACGCACTGTCTTTTACTGAACCAGTCGCGATGCCCTTATTAATACGGACAATCTCTTGATCCACTACACGACCAGCACCAATATTTTGGTGACCGACTTCAGAGTTACCCATTATCCCTAATGGCAAGCCGACATCCAGGCCACAAGCCATAATCTCAGTGCGTGGCCACTCCGCCGTCAGTCGATCCGCACAGGGAGTTGTCGCGAGCTTGACCGCATTGTATGAGTCTTGCTCCGAATCATGATTCTCCCCCCACCCGTCACGGATGATAAGGACTACTGGTTTATAGGCATCTGGCATACTATGAATAATGGAATGAACGAATTAAAATTAAAAAAGGAAGCCGAACTGTGACAGGGCGGAGACCGACAAAATCGTGAGATAAAGGAAAAGCAAGAATACACCTTCACAACGAGTGACAGTACGTCCGCTCTTGAATATCCACCACAACAGGACTGACAGCAGCACCAGCGCCGGAAACTCAATCAGCAACAGTGCGTCCGTCACGTTCATACCCACAAATACCGAGACCCCTCCGCCGATTAAAAGCATATTGAACAGATTCGAGCCGACAATATTGCCGGCACAAAGATCGCCGTGCCCCGCTCGCACCGCAGCCACAGACGCTGCCAACTCCGGCAAACTCGTACCAATAGCGACGATCGAAAGTCCAATAAACAGATCGCTCACCCCCAGACGGGAAGCAATCTCCACACTTGAGCCGACCAAGAAATCAGCGCCCAAAGCCAGTGACACTGCTCCCAACGCAACGAAACCCATACCTGCTAGACTCGACAATCGCCGAACTTTGGCAGCGCCTTCGGCAAACTCTTCGGCCACCACAGGCGAGTCCTGTTGCTTGGCACTGCGCACCACGTAAACCAAATAAGCACACGTCAACACCAATAAGATGACACCTTCCACGCGGTTAAACCCGCCACCGAGCGCTAGGGCAGCAAATAACACTGTGACTATGATCAGGATTGGCACTTCACGGCGAATCATCCGAGATTGAATCTTTAGCGGTGCAACCACAGCCGCCACGCCAAGTATTAGGCCGATGTTGGCGATATTGCTGCCAAGAATATTACCCAGAGCCAGACCCGGATTATCACCGGCAGCCATCATCGAAGTCGCCATCTCAGGCATCGAAGTCGCGATCGACACCACCGTCAGCCCAATGACTACCGGATCAATCTTAAAATTTGCCGATATCGCCACCGCACCCTTCGTCAACCAATCGCCGCCAAAGGTCAATGCCGCCAGACCCAACAACACCAACAACGCGAGCACCCAGACTGGTGACGTCGATAATGGCAGGCTAAAAAGAGTAAGTATCATGAGAAATTGTTACGAATGGCACAAAAAGCGCAGTATTGTACGCACGCTAAGAAGCGCGAAACCGAAAGATCTGCGAGAAAATTCTGAGTGCTTGACTTGAGAACTCAAAAAAACACACTGCCGCGTTTTTACATGGCCCTCGGTCTCTCATCATGGCTCAAGACCTCAAGAATACGCTCAACCTTCCAGAAACCGCTTTTCCAATGCGTGGCAATCTCGTGGAACGCGAGCCTGCTCGCATCGAACACTGGGAAAAACTAGATCTTTACGGTAAAATTCAAGCGAAGAATGCCGATGGTCCAAGCTTCATCTTACACGATGGCCCGCCCTTTACCAACGGTGACTTACACCTTGGGCACGCACTTAATAAGACCTTAAAGGACACCATCTTACGCTTTAAATGGATGCAGGGCTACAACGCACCTTACATCCCTGGATGGGACAGTCATGGACTACCGATCGAACATAAGGTGTCTCGTGAACTACAAGAAACTGGACGCACCGACTACACACCGCTCGAAGTACGCCAAGCGTGCATTCAATTTGCCGACAAATTCCGTAAAAGCCAGTGCCAACAGTTTAAACGTCTAGGCGTGCTCGCCGACTGGGAAAATGAATATTGGACCATTCATCCCGATTATGAGGCCACTGAACTCGAAACCTTTGCCAGCTTCGTAGAACAAGACCTCGTCTATCGCAGTAAAAAGCCAGTCTATTGGTCCATCCCCTGCGCCACTGCACTCGCTGAAGCGGAAATCGAATACCGTGACCACAAGAGCGTCTCAATTTATGTAAAACTTGGTCTTTGCGACGCTGCACTCAAAGCACTCGCACTCGAAGCACCGGCATCCGTACTAATCTGGACCACTACCGCATGGACACTCCCCGCTAACATGGCGGTCTCAGTGAACCCAAAGATCGAATACAGCGCGATCGAGACCCGCAACCAAGGCACTATCATCGTCGCAACTGCATTATCTGATGCCGTCATCGAAGCCTGTAGCCTCGAAGATGCCAAAGTTATCAACACCTTCCAAGGCTCCGTCATGGAGAAACTTGAAGCGCGCCACCCATTTATCGATCGTCCCAGCCCGATCCTATTAGCCGATTATGTGACCACTGATAGCGGCACTGGCTGTGTGCACACAGCACCTGGACATGGTCAGGACGACTACATCACTGGCATCAACAATGGCATTGAAGTCTATTGCCCACTCGATGACAACGGCTGCTACGTCGATGACGGTCGCGTACCAACAGAGCTCGTCGGGCTCTCAGTACTCGAAGATGGCAAGCTCAGCGAAGCCAACCGCGGCGTCCTCAAAATAATCGCTCAAAACGGCTCACTCATCGCCAAGAAGACGATCAACCACAGCTACCCACACTGCTGGCGCTCTAAGACTCCCGTCATTTTCCGCGCAATGGACCAGTGGTTCATCGCACTCGACAAAGGCGGCGACCGCCAACGCGCACTAGATGCACTCGACGATGTCAATTTCATCCCATCATGGGGTGAAAAGCGTATTCGCGCAGCCGTCGAAAATCGCCCGGACTGGTGCATCAGTCGCCAACGTACCTGGGGTGTACCAATCCCTGCCTTCTATAATGAAGGTGGCGAAGCCTTTATCGATCCCGATGTGATCCGCGCACTCGCCAAAAAAGTTTCAGTCAATGGCACCAATATCTGGTTCGAACAAAGCGCGTCAGAACTCCTTGAGGGCATCGCACTACCAGACAACTGGCCAACTGCGGATCAACTCAAGTGCGGCACCGACACGCTCGATGTGTGGATCGACTCAGGCACAAGTCACCGAGCTGTGCTACAAAAACGTGACAATCTAAACTGGCCCGCTGACCTCTATCTCGAAGGCAGTGACCAACACCGCGGCTGGTTCCAAAGTTCACTCTGGACCTCCGTTATAGCAGACAAAGCAGCACCTTATAAGAATTTACTCACACACGGCTTCGTTGTAAAAGAAGACGGCACTAAACTCTCGAAGAGTGATGGCGCCGCTCGCCCACTGCCAGAATGGATTCATAGCTACGGTGCAGACGTCGTGCGACTATGGATTTGCTCGCAAGATTACCGCGGTGATGTGCCGGTCTCCGACAAGATCGTACGCAATGTTTCGAACAACTACCGCAACATGCGTAACACATTGCGCTTCCAGATCAGTAATCTCTTTGATTTCAATGCCGCTACAAATGCAGTGCCACTGGCAGACCTAAATGCGATCGATAAATGGGCGCTTGATGAACTGGCACAACTCGTACGTAAAGTCACCGAAGCCTACGAGGCCTACGAATTCCACCGCGCATTCAAGGATCTGATTGATCCATTCTGTGCTAATGTCCTCTCTGCGACTTACCACGACATCCTTAAGGATCGGCTCTACACCTGTGCGCCGAACGATCCACTGCGCCGTTCCTCGCAGACCGCGATCAGCATTATCTTCAGCGTATTCACTCGATTGATTGCACCACTTGTGCCACATACCGCAGACGAAGCATGGAGCTATGCACACAATAACACGGACTTCACCGACGAGCCAATCGCCCTCGCTGATTGGCCTAATGTCGATACTGCATGGGATCAGCCAGAAATCGCCGCCGACATCCGTGCATTACGCACCTTCCTCTCTGAAAAACTTAACGATGGACTGGAAAGCCTTCGACAACAGAAAGCAATCGGTCAAAGCCTCGACGCCAAAGCGGTAATCACTGGGTCACTCAATGATCCAGAATTTGCTCGTCTGAAGCACTACGAATCGGACCTACCAGAACTATTTATTCTTTCGCAAGTGGCCGTGATCGAAAACACGACCGCCTCCGAACTCACAGTGGAGTTAGCGCATGCCGATGGTGTGCGTTGCCCGCGCAGTTGGCGCTGGGTACCTGAACTCGTCGAAACCGACGAATGGGGCCCAGTCTCACCGCGCTGCGCTGAAGCACTTCAACAACTTTCACACAGTAACAAATAAAAACCCCCTAGCTATTTTTCATCAATGACTGATAAAAAGACCAAAAAAACAGCTGCTAAAAAATCATCCGCTAAAAAGGTAACTAAAAAAGTACCTGCTAAAAAGACAGCGGCTAAAAAGACAGCTGCCAAAAAAACAGCGGCGAAAAAGACCGTAGCTAAAAAAGTAGCCATTAAAAAAGCTGCGCCAAAGAAGCCATCGGTCCAGAAGGCTGCCGTTGCGCGCGAAGGCAGTGCTGCGGATAAAAAGGCGACTCCCATCGTATTCTCTCTCGACGACGTCGAAGCACTCGTTGCTACCCGTAAGAGTGAAAAGAAAGAGGTCGTTAAAAAAGCGCCGGTGAAAAAAAAGGCTGAAGCCCCTGTGAAAAAGAAAGTTATAGTCAACGATGAGCCCGTTGAAAAGCGCGTGCTGGGGGCCGCTTCTCTAGCAGACATTTTGGGCTTCAATCCAGCGGAAAAGAAAAAAGTCACTTCTCTAGAAGAAGCATCTATTCCGAAAAAGTGGAAAAAGTATTACAAGTTATTGCTTGATCTGCGTGCTCACGTTAGTGCTGAACTCGATCTTCACACATCCGATACGCTTCAGCACCACTCGAAAGATGAAGGCGACCACAAGCTCGAAGCAGATGCTGGCACGGATGCATTTGACCGCGATTTCGCACTCAGCCTCGTCTCCAACGAACAAGACGCTCTCAATGAAGTCGAAGAAGCCATTCTCCGCATCAAGGACGGCTCTTATGGCGTCTGTGAAGTGACAGGCGAACAAATCGGCAAAGAGCGCCTGACTGCAGTGCCCTTCGCCCGCTATTCTGTCGAAGGTCAATCAGAGTTCGAAAAGAACCAACGCCGTAAAGTTGATCGTACTGCAGGCGGACTCTTTGCAGATAGTGCTGATGCACCTAAGATTGTGTCTGACGACGACGAATAAGCAGTCGCTTCAGACAAGTCCCTAATAAAAGGCCGTCGCTATTACTTTTTTAGCGTACGTGCCTATTGCCGCCCCGATGGTGCTCACATAGACCCTTCTCTTACGTTGAATCCAATTAAGCCAAACACTACCTACAAGCGGTTATTGATTACTGCCCTCATTGTGTTTGCGATGGATCAGCTAACCAAGATTTGGGTATTTAACAATATGTCCTTGGATAGTTATTTCTATCCACACGACACCGATGTGATCGAAGTTATCAAAGATTTCTTCTATATTGTGCATATTGGTAACGAGGGTGCAGCATGGGGCATGCTATCGGGCCACGGCGAGATCCTCGCAGTGTTTGCCTTAGTCGCACTTACGGTCATATACAAATTCCGCCACAGCCTCGAGCTGTACCGCACACCCATGCAATATGCCTTCGGGCTTCTTATTGGTGGAGTGTTAGGTAACTTAGTCGACCGCTTGGTGCATGGTCACGTGATCGACTTTCTCGATTTTCATTTATCTTTCACGATTCCTTGGGTACTGCCGACTGGGCGCTATCCTGCGTTTAATGTCGCCGACTGCGGTATAGTGATCGGCGTTTTCGCATACATAATATTAAGCTTCACTGCTCCATCTGCCGAACTAACAAAATCGCCAGAAGATAAGCCAGAGTGATCATTCGCTAGGCGCCTCGACCGTAAGACGCTCGATCTAGCTGTTCAGTCAACATTGATATTCGGCGATAAAATGATTATAAGACTTCACTTGGATGCTGACGACAAGCGCTTGCGCAGCTCCTCAAGTAACTCGAGCGAATTCGGCGAATCGGAATGCACACAAACTGTCTGACCATCCAACACAATGGGGGCTCCCGTAGTCGCCATTTTCCCAGAAGCACGCCATTCGACCAGACGAGCAGCAGCGACATCTACTTCCTCAATCAATGCCCCGAGAGATCCTCGTGGTATCAATTTGCCGTCGGCAAGATAACCCCGATCTGCAAACAACTCTTCCCATACCTTCAAACCAGACGCACGAGCATCCATGGCAACTACACCACCCGCTAAAGAAAATAGACCCAGCTCAACATCCAATGACTGAATATATTCGATCATCTTCGCCGCCAGCATGGGCTCCTTTTCAACTGCATGATACAGGCTGCCATGCATCTTCACATAGCGCACTCGAACTCCCTCTTCCTTGGCAAGTTGTAGAAAACCGCCGACTTGCGTCTCCAACAATTCAGCAAAAGCCACTGCACTCGGTAGATCTGCGCCTCGCCCACCAGCGGCAGCTAATCCAGGATGCGCTCCGACTTGCACACCGTAACGCTTAGCCAGGGCCAGCGTCGCACGTGTCTTTGCCGCGCTGCCCGCATGCACCCCACAACAAATATTCGCCGCCCCCACCAATGCCATCAAGCGTTCGCTACGTTCGGCACTCTCATTTTCACCGAGATCACAATTGATAATTATATCTTCCATCGAAATTTCAACTCTGTACCTGGACGGCATTGAGCCATGTGATCGAGATCTGCTTCTTGCAAGATGGCGATCTTAGCATAACCACCCACTGTCGGGCCATCGATCATCGTAACAATTGGCTGACCATTGCCCGGGATTTGCAAACTTCCCGGCAGCACCGGTTCACTAAGAATCGAATTAGGTACTTCCAAAACTGGTCCACTTAGTCGATAGCCCGTACGATCAGACTGCGCCGCTACCGTCCATTCAGAGCCTACCAGCTCTGCTCGCGCCGCCTCTGTGAACTGTTCAAATTGTGGCCCGGGCAACAGTTCAAATTCGTTGGCATTTGCCATCTCTGGCTGTAAATCCGAGCGAAGTACTCGCCGACCTATTCCTGAATAGGGAATCTCAGTACCACTTGCCACTGCAGACAAGTAGTCACCACACTCTAAACGACGCCCCAATCCATTACGCGTATCCACCGAAGCACTACCAAACCAATGCTCGGATTCAATACCACCAAGTACCGCTAAATAGGCCCACAGTCCTGAGCGATTCACAGGAAACGTAAGTGTGGTTCCTGCCTGAACACGGCAAGCCGTCCAAGGCCGAATCGAACTCCCCAGATCAGCCCCTGTAAGTGCCACCCATGTATCATTAAGTACTCGTAGTTGCGCACCCTGCATCAGTATTTCCAACACAGGAGCGTCCTTACTATTGCCTAGCAATCGATTGGCGGTCTGCGCCGCATATCGATCCATTGCACCGCCGGGGGGCACACCATATCGGCGCCAGCCCGATCGACCTTGATCTTGGATCGAGAGTCCCATACCAGTCGCAAGAATTTCAATCGTAGCCATTTTAAAGTGCGATAAATTTAACCGAATCGCCCGCAGCAAATGAAAAAATAGACCTGAATGGAGTCACACTGCTACACGCTTGTTCTGGTTGAAATAAGGACAGCTCTGTACGGCCGAGTCGATACCAGCCGCCGGGGCTTGCGACTGAATAGATCCCAGCATGGCTACCGCCAATTGCAACGGTTCCAGGTTCAATCCGACTTAGAGGCGCTGACTTACGGTCCAAATGTAGGCGTTGATCTAAACCATCCAGATAAGGGAATCCTGGCGTAAATCCAATCATACGCACACGATACAGAGGTGCTGTATGTAATTCTATCACCCTATCAACCGACAGTCCTGTGCGTGCGGACACCTCTTCTAAATCGGCACCATCATATACAACAGGGACTTCAATGCAGAGCTGTTCCTGCTGCTCGCCTTGCCACTCAGCAGTCAGACTACGCAGCCAATTTTCAACGAGTATTGGAGTCACAGAACGATGAAATAACAGTAACACATTTTTAGCGCCCAGCACGCACTCAGCAAAAGCCTCTGGCGGCTGCAGCGTCGTCGCACGTTCGATCGCAATTCGTGCCTCATCACTTAACTGCTCCAATAAATAGCCACGCTCGCCATACTCGCGAATACGCACTAAATCATTTAGATTGGTTAGCATATCAAGTAGTAGTCATCGATCCCCTTAACGCAGTACTGGCTTAAACAAAACCACCTTTGTATTATTCTCAAAGCGCACATCGTCCAGCGGCTCATCTGTCAGTACCTGAGCCGCAATATTGAGTGGGGCTCCAGAACTGATCGATGGTACTTGAGCGAACACCTTGCGAGTCGTGATTTGCCCGGGGCCGAGTGTACCAATCGTAAAGTCAACCGGATCGGATTCACCCACAACTACTGACAGTGCCGCACTTGTTAGCCAACTGGTACCACGGTTTTGCACAATCACTTCGATTGGCATCGTGGTGCCCGGCTGGGCATTAGGCTGCAAATAAATCTCGGCCACTGCGACATCACGTACCGTGGTCGTATTCCGCTCACGTAAACGATCCCAATTTACGATGCCTGCTCCATAGACAGGATCGGGCCCTGGAGCACCTGCCTCATCCAAATACTTGCGCATTACATGCACCACCTCTTGCTGCGTGCGTGGTGTCTCAGAGGAAAGTAATGCGGCTAAACTACCAGACACAAACGGAGCCGCTGCCGAGGTTCCGGAAAACAACATGATGCCCGTGTCTTCCTTAGCCGTCAACACACCCACTCCCGGAGCAGCAAAATCGATCTTTTCCGATTGATTTGGGAACAAAGCCTGACGCCCGACCGCATCCACAGCAGTCACTGATAGGACTTGCGGATACGCAGCCGGATAAGGCATCTGCGGGTACCCATCATTACCCGCGGCAGCGACTAGGATGACGCCCTTCGAATGCGCATAACGAATCGCTTCACGCAGCAACTGCGTATCTTGGTATACGCCAAGGCTCATATTCAGAACATCGACTCCAAGGTCTGTTGCTTGCACAATCCCCGCCGCGACATGAAAACTATTGCCCAAGCCCTGATCATCCAAGACTCGCACCACAAGCAATTCCGCACTCGGCGCGATCCCCTCTGCCCCGGCAATGATTGAAGCAACTGCAGTACCATGTTCCGCGCCAAGGCCATCGACTCCGCCGCCGGCCAGATCAATATGTGCAATATAGACATCGCCAAACTGTGAGTGCGCCGTGATTCCGGAGTCTAGGATTCCGACTAGCACGCCCGAACCATCGCCCTCGAATGAATTCCCTATGATGGCGCGCGCCGACTCTCCATAAGCGTAGAGCTGCGCATATAATTCGGGCGCAACGTCTACTGGCGGCCGCGGTCGCTGGACACGGTATGAAAAGCCACTCTCGCCGCCAAATGTACTTGGTTTCGGCCCTACCATTGCCTGTTTGCCAATACGAACCACCATTAACTCATCGATTTGCCCCAATGGAGAGAGTCCTGCTTGTGCCAGCATTTTCAAATAATTCTGGTACTCCTTTGGATTAGTGAAATACAGGACCAGCTCGTCCTCAATCGCACCCTTTGGAAAAGCCACTGACCATGAGGTCGAGACCGAGTCCACCACCGCATGAAAATAGCTGTCTGCCTGCTCAGGTGAACGAGTCGCCACCATGCTGTCTGAAACATCCATTGCTTGCCACCCAGACAGCCAAAGCCCGATCCATCCTCCAAGGAGGATGCA
>JAFMDL010000049.1 GCA_017857255.1 Puniceicoccaceae bacterium
AAGCCGAACTCAAAGACTGGCAAAAAGCCACAGCCAAAGGGCAAAGGTAAGCAGCCAAAGAAAAAAGGCCTACTGGCGACTCTCCTAGGATTTTTCGGTATCGGCAACAAGGCCAAGCCGGCTGGAAACCGTAGCGGCAATCGTGGCGGCAAGAACCGCCAAGGCGGTAATCGCCGCCCCCAAAATAGGCAGGGTGGAAACCGCGGTGGACAAAATCGCCGCGGCGGTAATCGCGGTGGACAAGGGCGTCGTCAAGGCGGCAATAAAAAGCCACACTCTGCACAATCTCTTAGCAACGAATCTTAATCTCAGCACAGCGCATACAAAATGGATGTCTTCAAAGTAAGCGGGAACGGACCTTTAAATGGTGAAATTCAAGTGGGTGGCGCTAAAAATGCGGCCCTACCGATACTCGCCGCCACCCTGCTCACTGACGAGACGGTCATTCTCAAAAACGTCCCCGATCTAAGCGATATGCGCTTCATGATCGAGATCCTGCAGCACGTCGGTGCCCAGACGGTACAACCTGAGCCAGGCACATGGGAAATCACCGCCAAGGAGATTACTCACATAGCGCCCTATGAGCTGGTGCGCAAAATGCGCGCCTCGGTCTGCCTGCTCGGCCCGCTCGTCGCTCGCATGCGCAAAGCTGAAGTATCGATCCCTGGGGGCTGCGTGATCGGTCCACGACCGATTGACCTTCATATTAAGGGCTTACAAAAACTCAACTGCCAGGTCGACATCTCTAACGGCTACGTGCACGTCGACGCGGCCGGGATTAAGGGTGGCCCGATTTTCCTTGGTGGCCGCAGCGGCAGTACCGTCACTGGCACAGCCAATATCGTGATGGCTGCGGTGCTCGCGCCCGGATGCACTCGCCTGGAATGTGCTGCTTGCGAACCAGAGGTCGTCGACCTGTGCAACCTGCTCGTGAAAATGGGCGCGATCATCGAAGGAATCGGTAGCCCTGAGCTCACCATTACCGGGGTTGATAAGCTGCATGGTTGTGAGCACTCGGTCATTGCAGACCGCATTGAAGCTGGCACGTTCGTCATTGCTGGTGCAATTACCCGCGGCGACGTCACTGTCAAGGGCATCGCACCGAAGCTTCTCAGCGCCTTCCTAGACAAGCTCGAAGAGGCCGGTCTGCCTATGCAGCTCGGCGAGGACTACATCCGCGTGCTTCCCTATGAGGGCTCACTGAATCCAGTCGACGTCATTACGCTACCCCATCCAGGCTACCCCACCGATTTACAAGCACAACTCGGCGCCTTGATGACGCAAACCGACGGTATTTCAATCATCACTGAGCGGATCTATCCGAATCGTTTCATGCACGTGCCCGAGCTGCAGCGCATGGGTGCTGACATCGCGATGGAGGGCCCGAGCGCAATTATTAAAGGCGCGAGTCAGCTCTCGGGTGCGCCAGTCATGGCTTCAGACTTGAGAGCCTCGGCTGCACTGATCCTTGCTGCTTTTGCCGCGCGGGGAGACACTTGGATACAACGCATATACCACCTTGACCGTGGCTATGAGCGCTTTGAGCAAAAGCTAACTGCAATTGGTGCCAAAATTGAACGCCTTAGCGATCAAGAGATGCCAAAGGAATTACTGGAAGAGTAAGGAATGCACGACAGCCTCTCGCGAGGAATGGCTACCCGCTCAGCCCAGTATTATAAAAAGCCCCGCTTGGATTTCCAAGCGGGGCTTTTGCTTAAATGATTGTTAAACGAGCTTATTCAAATGAGTGAGCCGGAAGCTTGCGGTCGACTCTAACCATCTTGAGCTTCGCAAAGGCAGGCACGCCATTTTCATAAGGCACCTGCACCTCACCTTGGATGAGTGGCAACGCATACTTGTAGAAGTTATAGTTCATACTCACGCCATCTTCGTTAATCCAACTCTCAGGCAACTTTTTCACGCCGTTGGCAATCTCGGAGAGTGATGCAAGCCCAGTTTCACATGTGTAGGTTTCGCCATCGCCGCGAAGCAGTGTGACCATCTTGTCAGTTTCACCTGCAACTGCAGCTTTCACCGCTGCTTGCCCTGCGAGATATGCTTCATCGTTATCTGTTTGAGAAGAGCAATGTGCCGCCGCGCGTTGCGACATCCCTAGGGAAACCGAGCGCGCCTTGATTTGCAGCGACTCTTCAACTAGACCGCGCAGGTATTCGCCCGCACCACCGAGTTGTGAGTGACCGAACGCATCCGAACCTGCACTTGCGGTGGAAACATAATTGCCATCCGCATCGACGAGGCCTTCGCCAACAACGACCACGCAGTACTTCTCTTTCTGCAGCACGTGTTGCACGTCTGAGATGAATTTCTCTGGTGAAAACGCAACCTCTGGAAGGTAGATAAGGTGTGGCGCCGCATTAGGCTCATCGCGGCGCTTTGCAAGCGCTGAACCGGCAGCAATCCAACCTGCACTACGGCCCATGACTTCGATGATCTGCACGAGATCGTATTGACCCATCGCCGCATTGTCGCAGGCGATTTCCTTAACTGTCGACGCGATGTATTTGATTACGCTGCCGTAGCCTGGAGTGTGATCTGTAGTCACGAGATCGTTGTCGATTGTCTTTGGAATACCAATCACGCGCAGGTCATAGCCACGCTCTTGAGCGAGCTTGGAGATTTTGTCGGCAGTGTCTTGGGAGTCGTTACCGCCCGCGTAGAAGAAATAGCGGATATTATGGGCTTCGAATACCTGAAGTACGCGGTCATAGTCTTGCTGGCTCTTCAGCTTAAAACGGCAGGTGCCCAGTGCGGCACCAGGAGTGTGGCGCAGGGCGCGGATCGTTTGCTGAGACTCAGATGCGAGGTCGACGAGCTGCTCATTTAAGATACCCAGCACTCCATTCGCTCCGCCGTAGATTTCTTCGATACACTCGTGGTTGAGTGCTTCGGCAACGACTCCGGCGAGGCTAGCGTTGATGACTGATGTGGGGCCACCGGATTGGGCGACAAGGCAATTTCCTTCGAGTTCTGACATAGGTAATAGTTCTCTGTTAATTTAAAAGGTCTATTGTGTGTGTAATTTCGACCGACTTGAAAGCAATACTTAAACCTAAATTCGATGGTTTGAAGTAAGAAGAAAGAGAGTTAGTGTTTTATTATAAATAACTTACAGTAAGTAGGTAGGTGAAGATGTCTAACATTGCAAATCATCGCTCCTAAGTGACAAGGCCTGACTTCGACCCTACTTGCGCTTGTTTCAGGTCTATAAGATCGCGCCTGGAGTGTAGTTTGCTGCGTCGGGGAAATTCTGTGCGTCCTCACGGACGGTGGCGCAGAAGTTTTCGACTTGTGTCGCGGCGAGCCCAGTCATCGCTTGTGCGCGGCCCATCATCTCGGCGAGCGCTGCCTCAGAGAGGCCCAACCGCCCATCCGAACTCAGGCGGGCGACGAGATCATTCTTGGTAATCTTGCCTGTACGCAAGTCTCGCACAGTTTGCACCGCGTGCTCTTTAATCGCTTCATGTGCTTCTTCACGGCCCGCTCCTGCTTTGACCGCTTCCATTAACACGGTGGTAGTCGCTAAAAATGGTCCATAGCGTTGGTTCTCCTGGTCTATTACCGCTGGGTAGACTTCCATCTGATTGAGAATCGTCAGGAATGTATCGATCAAACCATCGATTGCAAAAAAGCTGTCTGGCAGGAACACACGGCGCACCACCGAGCAGGAGACATCGCCCTCATTCCACTGGTCTCCAGCGAGTTCTGCCGCCATTGTGAGGTGTCCCTTGAGAATTGCGGCGAATCCATTCACTCGCTCACAGCTGCGGCTATTCATCTTATGCGGCATCGCTGAAGAGCCCACTTGGCCCTTGGCAAAGCCCTCACTCGCGAGCTCATGCCCAGCCATGATACGCAGCGTCTTAGCAAAACTGGATGGGCCAGATGCAAGGCGTACGAAGATCGAAACCACTTCAAAATCTAGGCCGCGTGGGTAGACTTGGCCAACGGTGTCGAGCGCCGCTCCGACTCCAAGGTGATCGAGGATGCTGCCTTCCAGCGATGCAACTTTAGCCGAGTCATCGCCAAAAAGTGTGAGCAGATCCATCTGAGTCCCAACAGGCCCTTTAAGGCCGCGCACGGGATAGTTGTCAATCACACGGTCAAGCTCACGCACTGCGAGTAGCAAATCTTCTCCGAACATAGCAAGCCGCTTGCCAAAGGTCGTAGGCTGCGCGGGTACATTGTGGGTCCGGGCGGTGATCACCAGATCCTTCCACTCCTCCGCACGGTCTGCCAATTTTAAGAGGGCGGCGATCGCCTTATTACGCACAACTTCGAGGGCTTGAATAATCTGCAGCTGCTCAACATTTTCAGTCAAATCGCGGCTAGTCAGACCTTTGTGAATGTGCTCATGCCCGGCGAGGTCGCAAAACTCTTCGATTCGTGCCTTCACATCGTGGCGAGTAACCGCTTCGCGCTCGTTGATAGAATCGAGGTTGATCTCGTCCTTTACACGCTCGTACGCGTCAATGGCCTCTTGCGGGATGTCCAAGCCCAATTCTTTTTGTGCGCGCAATACTGCGATCCAGTAGTCGCGCTCCAACTTAATGCGCCCTTCCGCGCTCCAGACATCGCACATTGCCTTCGAAGCGTAGCGCCCCGCTAATACATTTGGTATGTTTTCCATAGCTTCTTAAATTTGAGAAAACGGATGAAACTACAGTTCACGCTCGGCCATGCGACCAAAAAACAGTAAAATCGCGTAAGCTCGGTAGCTAGGCCTCTGAACCGGCAGATTTGATCACGGTCAGTGATTAATTATCCGCGCAGCACAAACGACTACTTAGCTCAAACACTTGATTGCCAATTCTCGGCAGACTTCCTCCTGCTCGTTCGGTCGTTCGAGAATGCCCTCGAAGGCTTCAGAAAAAGCGATCTGAAACTGGATCAATTTCTTGAGCGGCACCTGACTAGCAGTGGCTGCTAGGTTGCCAAGGTACCACGGATTCTGGGTGAAGACGTTCAGGTTACTCTTCTCTTCGCTACCAGCGAAGTGTTGACTATAAGCCCGCGCCGCCGCTTCGAGATCAGACTTAGCGATACCACGACCACCTACACGAATCGCTCCCGCGTCAAGCAACACCCGCAGCTGAATCAATAAACGATTACGCGATTGCAGGCTTCCCAATAGCGGACGCGATTCGCTGTTGGTAAAAAAATGGCGGCGCAACGCTTCCAACGTCCAATCCAACTTTAATGAATAAAAAGCATCCGCCGCTTCAAAAAAATCGGCATCGCCGAAATTAGGCACAAGGTGAGTCACCAAGCGTTCGGTAATCTGCTCTCCACTATCAGCGACAAAGGTGGCGAGCTTGCGCGTCTCTGCTACGATTAAGCGCGAGTTGCCATTAACCTTGCCAATTAAAAGCTGCACCGCATCACGAGAAATAGTGACGCCCGCCTGCTCGCACTCATCCTGGATCATCCGTGCATACATCGCCGCCGCATTCTTATCTGCGGCCAATGCTGTAAACTCAGCGTTTTTTTGACACCACTTGTAAAAACTGCGCACCTTATAGACTGGCTGAGCGGTGATCAGCACACCTACTTGAGAGGGATCTAGAGACTGCAGCACTTCCTTCAGGTTATCTAATAGGTCGAGAGTACCTTGCGCTTTGCCTGTTTGGCTATTAGCCATAAAATTAACATCTTTCAGCCAAACAACTTTACGGTCTCCAAATAAAGATAAAGTCTGCACAGCACTGGTGAATCGATTGATCGCATCGTCTACCTCCGCGACATTCGCCGCACGGCCATCCACAATCTCCTTCGACAGATCGTCCGAGATATCCTTGGTCTGCTGCGCAAACCACTCCTTACCCTGTTCAGAAACAAGGTAATCGTCGTCACCGCATATAAATGTGAAGGATTTGGCTGGCATGAATCAAGCAGCGACACTGTTAAAGGTTAATAGCAAATCATCGCTGTAAAATCGACTACTGTGCTCAATGCAGATTTAAGAGCAACGCCGAAGTCGCAATCGATCACCAAACATCCATATTTAAAGAAGCGACTGCGTCACCGCGCAGACTCGGCCATTACAATAAGATTACGTCATGCCGAAAACAGTAGATGTTCGCTGCTTCCTCGCCACGATGGCTAAGCGTAAGCCGACCGTGAATCCACCTCCAAGTTAAATACAGAAACTAGTGCTCCGCCTCCGAGCTGAGAAACTCCTCCATCTTGTATTTGCGCAATTTTCGACGCATCCAATCCAACGCGGTCTGTACGGCACGGGCCTTGACGTCTAATCGCCCGCCCGTGTAGCGCACCGACTTACACCAGACTCCAACAGGTGAGTGATAACCAAAGTGAATCGTCCCCACGGGATGACTCGAATTGCCACCATCCGGCCCGGCGAAACCAGTGACACTCAAGCCATAATCTGAACACATTCGCTCGGCTGCCCCGGAAGCCATCGCAATCGCACATTCGGGACTCACCGCCCCGTGCTGCTCCAATATACTCTCCGGCACCCCAAGTTGCGTCACTTTCACATCATTGGTGTAGCATACAATCCCGCCGACAAATACCTCAGACGCACCAGGCACATCCGTAAACTCGCTGCTCAACGCGCCGCCCGTACATGACTCAGCAATCGCTAACTTACGGTCTAATGCACGGAGCTCATGATACACCACACGCGCCAAAGAGCAGTGCCCAAAACAGACAAAATCATCCCCGAGTAAGTGACGTGCCTCCTGCGCGATCACCTTCAATTGTTGCATGCAGATTGAGCCATCTCGGCAGCTTAACCTTACATCCACCATACTGTAATGCACACAAAAGGCAACATCTAGAGCATCATGCTCGGCCATCAGTGGCTTCAGTAACTGCTCCACACTCGACTCACCAAGCCCACAAGTGCGTACTTGAACATAAGCCTCATCCTCACCAATGAGACCTTCTCGCTGCAAGCGCGGCAATACGTAATTTTCAAACATCGGCTTCAACTCATGCGTCGGCCCGGGTAACATCACTAAGGTCTTCCCTGCAGCTGCAAGAATCAGCCCAGGTGCGGTGCCTCGTTCATTATGGAAACACTCTCCGCCTTGAAACCGAAAGCACTGCTTTGCATGGTGCGGAGCCAGTGAACGGCCCAAGACTGACAAGCGATCTTTAATCGTAAGCTCGACCTCGCTCTCAAATACTAGGTCTACGCCCAGCGCCTCCGCCACCGTCTCGCGCGTCATGTCGTCCGAAGTAGGGCCCAATCCGCCGGTCGTGATCACTAGATCAGAGCGCTCCCACGCTTCTCGAAAGGCACGCCGAATTTCCACTGCTTCGTCACGAATCACCTGACAGCGGCAAATCGGCACACCATACTGCGAGAGCTGTTCGCCAATATAGGTCAAATGGGTATTTTGGCGAATTCCAACTAGCAATTCGTCTCCAAAATTAATGACTTCGACTGAAAGTGGTTTCGACATAGACAGAAAATAAAACTTTGGGCACAGTGCCCGATGTTGTGAGCAAGACAATACAGTTATAACAGAACCATAACAAATGCCAAAGGCGGAACAAACAAATCTGAAAGAAAAAGTTAGGCGTCTCCCTCGCAAGCCGGGAGTCTACCTGATGAAAGATCGCCTAGGACAGACCCTCTACGTCGGTAAAGCCAAAGATCTGAAGAAGCGGGTCTCTACCTACTTTCAGGCCTCCCGCAAACTCCTCGTAGCGCAGCCAAAAGTGCGCGCAATGATCGACTTGATCCACGACTTCGAGCTAATCATCGTTAACTCTGAAGCGGAGGCCTTGCTCCTTGAAGGCCAGCTGATCAAAAAATATAAACCGCGCTACAACACCGACTTTACCGACGACAAGCGCTTCCTGCTGGTGCGCGTTGACCTGCGCGAGGCATTACCCCGCTTCCGGCTCACACGCAACCGGACCGACAGCAAATCGCGCTATTACGGCCCCTTTGCCCACTCCACCCAGCTGCGCCAAACCCTCAACGCCCTGCGCAAAAAGTTTGGCATACTCCTGAGCGACGCCAGCCCGCGGCAGCTCGACACTGACCAATGGCGCCTCTACGACGACGCCCGCGCCGAAATTTTCCAGCATCCCAATGAACTGAGCAAGGCCGAGTACCTCGAGCGTGTCGAAGCCGCATGTGACTTCCTTGACGGCAAAACGAAAGAGTGGCTCACGGAACTAAAGGAGCAAATGCTCCACGCCGCCGCGAATCGTGAGTATGAAAAAGCCGCGCAACTGCGCGATCGCGTCCATGCGCTCAAACAAACCAGTGCACGTACCCGAAAATTTGAACGCGCCCTGCATGACCCAACCCCCAAACAGGAAATTCTGCAACAACTGCAGAAAGACCTAGCGCTCCCCACAATACCTCAGCACATGGAGTGTTTCGATATCTCCCACATTTCAGGCAGCTTCTGTGTCGCCTCCATGGTGTGCTTCAACCAAGGCAAGCCCAATCGCAAACAGTACCGTCGGTTCAAAATTAAATCCTTCATCGGCAACGACGACTTTCGTGCCATGGAAGAAGTCGTCGGCCGCCGCTATCGGCGCCTCTTTGAGGAACACAAAGCATTCCCCGACCTAGTGGTGATCGATGGCGGGGCAGGCCAAGTAACCGCGGCACTCAAAGCATTTTTGGGTCAAGGGCTAGAGCCCCCGACCCTGATCGGCTTGGCCAAGAAAAACGAAACCATTATCTTCAGCGATGGTCGCGAGCCGCTCAATCTCTCGCACCACGATCCAGGCCTCCGCATGCTCCAGCACATCCGCGATGAAGCGCACCGTTTCGCGAACAGCTTCAACGCCGAATTGCGCAGTCAAAAGCTGCGCGAATCTATCCTCGAAGATTTTAAAGGTCTGGGATCGGACAAACGCCTACGGCTATTAAAGCGGTTCGGCTCCATTGAAAAACTCCGCAAGGCATCCGCGGCAGACATCACTCAAGTCGAAGGTATCGGCCCAAAAACCGCCGAACGGTTAGTGGAGTTTCTTCAAGCAACCTGAGCCATCTTGACCGATCGCCATGCCCTAGTCGATCGAGTCGATATTCAAACCTAATCACTAGACAATAAATAGCTGATCAGCATAGCATCATCCAGCAGTAAAAATATAGTGCGACGACCAATCATTCAGTCTTCTAATACGTGCAAGCCAGTCATCGGTGAACTGGAGCCAGCTTTAACAGCCAGAAAAGCGCTGAGATAGAAGCTCGAAATTTAATACATAAAAAAGGAGCATCATGAATAAAAGATGCTCCTCTTGGGAATAAAATGAATTAATCCTTACATACTAAAAATCATACACGACAGTTTCACCGTTAGCCTTTGTCACAGTGTAAGACTCGGTCTGTTCAGAAATTACTAGACCTGTGTAGTCCTCACCTGCCACTGGCTTCATCGCCTTAACATATTTCCCAGCACCAACAATGTCAGCGTAAGTGCCTGTTGCGAGACCTGACTCAATGAAATATTGGCTCGCACCAGAAGCTAATTGGCGGAGATTATTAGTAATTGCCTTGTCTTGAGATGTTTTACGAACCTTCTGGAAGGCTGGGACTGCCATTGCAGCAAGCAAGCCGATGATGACCACTACGATCATAATTTCGACGAGTGTGAATCCTTTTTTATTTTGTTTCTTCATAATGATATACTTGTTCAATAATTATTATATACAACCCGCTGGAGCATACCAACGTAGTAAGAACCAGTAAGCTTTTCTGATAAATAAACTCAAGTTAAAGCGTGCCACCGAAGTTATTTTACACTTTTTTAGCGCAACCCCTGCAGTTACCGATTCGGCTACTAAATATGCAAGCCATTACGCATCAATGATCCCAGGCTGATAAGTGGCAAAAATCATTTTTCCACCACCAGAAGGAACTACTGAGTCGACCTCAACGCGCACTTCTTGGCCAATTTGTGAGCTGCCGCCATTCACCACAAGCATCGAGCCATCTGCTAAATAGCCTATTGCTTGTCCCGCATCTTTACCCGCTCGGACCAACTTCACACGAACATCCGTGCCAACTGAAATCTCTTGATTCAATGCCTTTACTAATGAGGTGACATTGAGCCACTCAACGCCATGGAATTCAGCCATTTTTGCCAAATTATAATCAGTAGTCAGTAGCTTTGCCTTCATGGATGCCGCAAGAAACACCAATTTAGAGTCCACTGCCTGTACATCTTGCACATTACTTTCATGGATACGCAGATCCAAATGCGGTAATTTCCCCAAGAGATTCAATACATCCAGCCCCTTGCGCCCCTTCTGTTGGCGTACGGGGTCCGAAGAATCTGCGATTCCCTGCAGTTCATTCAAAACAAAGCGGGGGATCACCAAGGCATAGCCCATCCATTTACTTTCACAAATCGGACCAATACGACCATCGATCAAAGCGCTAGTATCGACCACCACGAGCGGCGCTTCAACATGCTCCGCAGTAAACCTTACATACGGGATCACTAAATTAAATTCATCCTTGCCGCGCAATGCAACGACCGTACCTAAGTACATCGAAATCACATATAATGTGAGGCGTGAAAGATATAACATCTGCGCTAAACCCGGGTCGCCTTCTAAGGGTTCAAACAAGGGTGACGAGCTCATCAAGTGAGCAATCACTCCGCCAATGACTAGACCAAACGTGATCGCAGACAGTCCCCGCAAGGAAAACCCTTGCAGCAGCAAGTCGACCAAAATGACCAAGCTCGCGATGCCCATACCGATGAGTAGTACCAACCACAACTCCCAATCCTGGACTTGATGCCACAACAAAACGCAACCCAACAAACTAATCAGCAAGAACAGAATGCGAAAAATGAACAGAGTCTTTTGCATGGCATTAACTTGAAGAAGGAGAAAAGGAAGACGGACGCATGACAATGCGGATTTACCAACGAAAGGCACCCGTTAACCACGCAACAACAAAGGGCAACACGACCAACAAACACATTAAACCGTAAATGGTTTTTTGCGCTTTGACTGCCTTTTTTTGAAGTTTTGCTTCGGTCAACACTTTGTCCGATTGTTTCATTATCAACCGACAATAACAGTGAACCATTGCGTTACGCAACTAGAACTTACTGAAACAAGCTCTGCTACTCCATCACCACAGCAACTCGAAAACCAGTCAATCGATTACGCTCGCCGCGCGGTGCGCTGCGAATCGGCACCGAAAAAATCGCCTCGATGCGATCTTGTGCATGCCCACCAATATGACGGGCGCCTTCAGTCTCAAATCGGTCAATCGACTCCAACCACTCACTGACATTACCCAACAAATCATAAAACCCACTGACAAACGGTTCCTTATTACCGACTGACTGTGCAACTCCGTCGGCATCTGATACGCTCCATACATGCTCTTCTAGGACGACATAGCGCAACTGCCCCAAGGCTTGTCGAAACTCATTCTCTGTCGGCAGACGCACTTCTTTACCTAAAATCCAGGATAGCCGCTCGCAAAACCGTTTAGCCTCAACCCAACTAACCGAATCTACTGGATTTAGATCACCTTGATTTCGGCTCGGGTTCGTACCCATAATCAAAGTATACAATGCCTGAGGGACCTCGGTTCGAAGCATGCGCATGTGCGCTGAATCGGGCACTGGCAATAACGCATCATAAACTCGATCTTGAATATACCCCAAGTTATTCTGCACGAGGTTTAGGTAACGCACCTTCACCTGCAACTCCTCGTCATTGAGTGAACTCCGCGGAAACGCATCCTGCATTTGCTTGATATCTCGACGAAGTGCGACAATGACATCAGCTGCTTCGTATGTGCGCCGATTGGAAAGCCATTGTTTTAGCAAGTCGTGGTTGTTCTCAATATCTAACCCTAATTCAAAACTCTGCGCGGTCTGGCTTTTTCGTTGAAACTCCGCTACTCGCTCTGACGAGGCATATATGCTATCCGGGTATTCTTCATTTAACTGCTTTTGCAGGCGGGCCACCTCTTGATATAAACTTGCCGCTTCAAGCGCCTCACCATTAGCGCGGCTAGTATCGGCTATTTTTGCAATTTGCTCGATTCCGAGATAGTCTTGGCCGGAATATATACTAACCATCTTCATTTTCATCTCCTCCAGCCGTGAAACACTCGCCTGGTTGGTGCCACGGTATTCACGGTTCAATCGCTGTTGAATCTGAATCGCTTGCTTTAAAACCTCGGCAGCAGATTCCCACTGTTTTTCATCAATCAATCTGTTGGTCTGCGACTCGAGATCGATGCTTTGATTCAATAATGGCTCCGCATTCAGATAGCGGGCTTCACGCTGTAAACGCGTCGCGCGCCCCACGTCATATGCAGAGCTCCGCGGAAAATTCTCATTGATGTCTTTTTGCAAATCAAAAGCGGCTTGATATTTATCTCCAGCGGCCCCGAAGGATTGAGCATTGGACAAAGAAAATGCCTCAGATTCCAGTGCGAGGCTCTCATCTGCTAAAAAACCAGCCGAAAGATCCTGGTAGCGCTTCTCCAAGTCCTCCAAGCGCTGAGCTGCCCTACTATTGTAGCCAGAAATCCCAGCGATGTACTGACTTTGCAGATCTAGCGCGCGCCGCAACAGCTCCATATCCTGTGGTTCCGCCTCACGAATCGCCAATACCTCTTCGAACTCGACCTCAAACTGAATACTCTCTAATTGCAGCGCTTTTGCCTCCACAGCCATCTCCGTATTCGAGATTAACGAATTATAATCTACTTTTTTAGGCCCGAGCTTGCTCAGTAAGAAGAACGAGGCCAACACTCCCACACAGCCTAAAAAGATAAACAGCGCGACTACAAATCGCTTAAGGCCGCCAGTTTCGCTGGGGCGTTGGGAAGGGGATCTCTTCAATTTAACCATATGAAAATTTGAGCTGGCACTGTAAAAACGGTCTGCCTAGATGAACCTCACCAATGCAGTGCCGCAAGGCTAAAGGCATACGCTTTTCTGTTGTAATGATCAGCCTACAGCTTTCAGGCTTTCAGTTCACCAAACTTTCAGCTTTTTTATCAGTCATATGTTTCAACAGATCACGATACTCGGACCCGGCCTCCTCGGCGCTTCAATCGCAATGGCTGTGCAAGAGCGCGGACTCGCCAAACGAGTAGTCGCATGGTCTCGGCGCGCAGAATCGCGCGCGAAATGCCGCCAGCAGGACTGGTGCGATGCTGTGTTGGAAACTCCGGAAGAAGCCGTGACTGGCAGTGACTTAGTGATCCTGTGTACGCCGGTGCAAACCATCGTTCCCCTTATAAAACAGATCCGACCAGCGCTCAGCGAGACAGCCATCGTCTCTGATGTCGGTAGCACCAAACGCGTGATCTGCCGTGACGCACAGAACGCACTCAATGGGCTCTCTGCCACGTTTCTCGGTGCGCACCCGATGGCAGGCTCGGAACTCACAGGCATGGAACACGCACAAGCCAACCTGTTTGAACATTCCGCCTGTATCCTAACTCCGGTTGACGACACCTCCACCAAGGTCTTAACGAAAGTATCGACATTCTGGGAAGCACTGGGTATGATCGTCACCAGCGAATCCCCAGAGCGGCATGATGAAATCGTGGCTCATGTGAGTCACTTGCCTCACCTGCTCGCTTCGACCCTCTGCGCCTATCTTGCAAGGCAAGATCAAAGCTGGGGCAAGCTCTCCGGCGGCGGCCTGCGAGATACCACACGCGTCGCGTCAGGCGACCCACAGTTGTGGAAACAAATTCTCGAACAAAACAGAAACGAGGTCCTAAGTGCCATTGATGGTTTTGAGCAAGTACTTCACCAGCTCAAAGCCGCATTGCTCAATAAAGACTCCGCAGGCGTCATTAAGCACCTTGAACAAGGAAAAACATACCGCGATCAATTACCTACCGACTGAGCCTATTATTCCAGGTTTCAGCCTTTCAAAAAATGACCGACCCACTTCCTATAACACCCTTTACTCAGCCGCTGGGCCATCAGATCCGGCTTCCAGGCTCAAAGAGTATCACAAACCGTGCACTCATCCTTGCCGCTTTGGCCGAAGGTGAAACACGTCTGGAAGGTGCCTTATTCAGCCGCGATACTCGGATCATGCTGGAAGCCCTCAAAGTGCTCGGGTTCCAATGTTCAGCCGACCAAAGCACACAAAGCATTACGGTAAAAGGCGCAGACGGCTCAATCCCGAACAAAACTGCCGAATTACATGTTGGTAATGCCGGCACCGCGGCGCGCTTCCTCACTGCTTTTCTCGCCCTGCAATCGGGTGGTTGCTATACCCTCGATGGCGACCCCGCCATGCGTGAACGCCCGATGGCTGGGCTACTTGACGCGCTTTATGCTTTAGATGCAGCAACATTTGAATTTCACGGTAAACCCGGTCATTTCCCGTTCACTCTAAAGGCGAAAGGCTACCAGGGCGGCACGGCAACTGTCGATGCCAGTGCCAGTAGTCAAATTCTCTCGGCGCTCCTACTCGCCGCGCCT